>CAYNXA010000177.1:0-4514 GCA_964401015.1 uncultured Oscillospiraceae bacterium | reverse complement strand
TGTTAAGCCTTTGCGCGTTATCCTCAACGGTCTCGGCAAAGACGCGGCTTTCATCATCTCGCGTATCAACGGTTTTACCTATTGCAAAACCGAGTTCGACCCTTATACCGAGCAGGTTAAGGTCGTTTCCGAAACGCCTTATTCGGACGGCCCTCGTGCGGCTGTTAAATGCTACGGCGCCGACAATGTTCCCGAAGGTGTTGCTATCATGAAGCTCGAAAATGTCGGTGTTTCGATAACCGGTAACTCCACAAATCCGACCCGCTTCCAGCATCCCGTTGCCGGCACCTACAAGAAATGGTGTGTTGAAAACGGTGTAAAGTATTTCTCGGTTGCATCGGGCGGCGGTACCGGTCGTACGCTCCACCCCGACAACATGGCGGCAGGTCCTTCCTCTTACGGTATGACCGACACCATGGGTAGAATGCACTCCGACGCACAATTTGCCGGTTCTTCCTCGGTTCCCGCACACGTTGAAATGATGGGTCTTATCGGCATGGGCAACAACCCGATGGTAGGTGCTACCGTTGCGGTTGCCGTTGCGGTTGAAGAAAGCGCGAAGTAAGATTCGCTTATTTTATCCCATAAAAATTTACACCTCGGATTTTTCCGAGGTGTATTTTTTCGCATTTTCTGTATTTGAGGGTCGGAGCAGTTCTTCGACCGCTCAAAAAACAGTGAAAAAGCTTTCAATATCGGCGTTTCATCGACGTTTCGTCGATATTTCGTCGGCGTTTCATCTGCGTTTTATCGACATTTCGTCGGCAGAATCGTTATTCCGTCTGCAAAGGTTATGAATCGGAACGATTCGGCAAATAATCGAACACGGTCAAAAACTCAACGTTTCCGTCGCCGCCTTTGATGGGCGACTCGATAACACCGCGAGAAACAAGACCGAACATATGCGCGCTTGACAGCACCTTTTCGACGGCGGCTCTGCGCACTTTTTCGTCTTTTACGATACCGTTTTTGCCGACGGCTTCTCTGCCCGCTTCGAATTGCGGTTTTATCAGCGACACGAAAACGCCGCCGCTTTTGAGCACGCGGCATAAGGCGGGATAGACAAGCGTTTGGGATATAAACGAAAGATCCATGACCGCAAGGTCGACCTTTTCGCTCAAAAGTTCTTCGGTCAAAGAGCGTGCATTTGTGTTTTCGAGTGACACCACGCGGCTGTCACGCCGAAGCGGCGGAACGAGTTGTCCGACACCGCAATCGACGGCATAGACTTTCTTTGCGCCGCGCTTCAACAGGCAATCGGTAAAGCCGCCCGACGACGCGCCGATATCGACCGCCGTGATTCGGTCGACCGAAAGTAAAAAATAATCCAATGCCGCTTCCAATTTATAGCCGCCGCGGCTGACGTATTCGGTATGCAAAGCTTCCGCGACCGTGACGGTATCCGACGGTTCGACCGACTCGGATGCTTTTTCAACGCATTTTCCGTTTACAAAAACGCGTTTTTCGGAAAGCAAGGTCTTTGCCTTGGTACGGCTGTCACAAAAGCCGTTTTCGGCAAGATACACATCGATTCTCATACAAAATTGATTCCTTATACTTCAATATTGTTGCATAAACATTACAGGCAAGCCTCTGATCATTCCGCAAAAAAGCGAATCAAATCGTCGCGGGAAACACCGCATTTTCGATACAAGTTTTCAAGCGTCCCCTGTTCGGGAATTTCGCCGCGTATCGCGAAAATGCGGCTTTCGACTTGCGACAGTGCCCCGATTTCGTCAAGAGCTTCGTGTAAAAGCAAAGCAACGCCGCCCTCGTAGATTCCTTCTTCCAAAAAGGCGACTTTTCCGCCTTTTTTCGGCAAGACGGACGCGATCGTTTCGGCTTGTTTTTCCAGCGGTTTTAATGTCTGCAACAAAACAATGCCGCAATCGACATGTTTTTCGGAAAGAGTCTTGCGACATGCCAACGCCTCGGCGGTGATTCGTCCGTAAGACACGATGACATTTTCGGGCAAAGCGCCGTCCGCGCAAAGCCCAATACAGCGGATTCCGAATTCATTGGTATCGGAAAGCACGGTCGCTTCGGCGAACGCTTGCGCTAATACATCAGATTCGCCGCCTTTCGGATAGCGTACGGCGCAAAGACCTTTTTCGGAAACGGCATGACGGATCATGCGGTCAAAGGTCACAAAATCGATCGGTTCGTACATCGTCAATCCGCGCACCTGAGACAGGAAAGCAACGTCGAATATACCGTGATGGGTCGCGCCGTCCTCGGTGGCAAAGCCCGCGCGGTCGATAAGCAAAAGTCCGCCGAGCGATTGCAACGAAACGTCATGCAAAAGACTGTCGTACGCACGCTGTAAAAAGGTCGAATAGACGGCAAAAACCGGTTTCATGCCCGCCGCCGAAAGACCAGCAAAAAAGGTTACCGCATGGGCTTCGGCGATGCCGACATCGAAATGGCGTTCGGGAAATGCATGCCGAAAAGGGTCCAATCCAGTACCGCCGCTCATTGCCGCCGTTATCGCACACAAATTCGGGACTTCCGCGCCAAGTCGACAAAGTGTTTCGCCCGCGGTTTCCGAGAAGCTCTTGCCACACCGCACGGTGTCGCAAGAGCTGATTCCATGATATTTTTCGGGATTTTCGACGGCATCGCGATAACCGCAACCTTTTTGGGTTTTCATATGTACCAGCACGCAACTGTTATAGCGTTTTGCCTCGCGAAGCATAGTTTCGACCGAATAATAATCGTTGCCGTCGATCGGCCCCAAATAACGGATCCCCATGTTTTCGAATATATTCAAATTATAGACCGCCGATTTCAGCTTGGTTTTGGCAAAGACACTCAAGCGTTTGAGCGGCTGACCGATAAGCGGAATACGGTCCAAAAAGCGTGACATACCGCGCTTAAACCTCAAATAACCCTTGGTTGCCCGTATGCGGGAAATATGCTTGGACAGATTTCCGACGTTCGGCGAAATGGACATTTCGTTTTCGTTTAAGATAAGGATCAAGCGCTGATTTTTGTTGCAATTGTTGAGTGCTTCGTAAATCATGCCGCCGGTAAAGGCACCGTCACCGACCACGGCGACGGTAAAAGCGTCTGAGCCTTTCAGACGATCGGCTTCGGCAAAGCCGAGAGCGGCGGAAATCGACGTGCTGCTATGCCCCGCGCCGAAACAGTCGTATTCACTTTCGGTGGGCTTCGTAAAGCCCGACAGACCGTTTTCGCGGCGCAAGGTATCGAACGCTTCGCGTCGACCGGTCAAAATCTTATGAACGTAGCTTTGATGGCCGACATCGAACAGGATATGGTCGCGCGGGCAATCAAAAACGCGATGAATGGCGACCGTCAATTCGACAACGCCCAAATTGGACGCCAAATGACCGCCGGTCTTTGTGACGTTTTCGACCAAAAAGGCACGAATTTCCTCGTTTAGGCGCGGAATGTCGGCACCGTCTATTTGTTTTAGCTCCTGCGGAGAATGAATGGAATTGAGCAATTCGTACATATTGATTTACACCGTCTTATACGATACCGCACCGCAAGGCGGGCGAAGCTTTGGCACGACACGCATATACGCAAACGTTCATCGCATCCGAACATTCGATTCGTACCGTATTGCTTTTTCGTATTGTTTTCGTATTGTTTTCGTATTGGTTTCCGTTTGTTTAGCTTTGATTCGCTTTTGTTTTCGATTTTATTTTATCACAAAAAGGAGAAAAATGCAATAGCACGGACACAATTTGAGCGTATTCGGTCATTTTCGACCGAGTGGAATTGCGTCGTTTTTATGTGCAAATACGCTCGAATCCCGACACTAACACATAAAAAACGCGTACGGAAAACCGTACGCGTTTTGGAGCTGGTGGTGAGGATTGAACTCACGACCTGCTGATTACGAATCAGCTGCACTACCACTGTGCTACACCAGCGACGCCTATTATTATAGCAATTTTTTGATTGTTTGTCAAGGGTTATCGGGAAAAAAGTTGATTTTTTTGCAAAAACAAGCGTCGCTGTACAAAAGGGCTCTATTCTCAATAAACGAACATTTGCGCCCAGTAAATCTTTCCGTTTGTGTCGGTATAGATGCCGACGCCGAGGGTCGTAAAGTTCTCATTCAATATGTTTGCGCGATGTCCTTCGGAATTCATCCAATCGGTCATGACCTCACGTGCTGTCGTTTGACCCATGGCGATATTTTCGCCCGCGCCGTGATAGTCGGCACCCACTTCATCGAGAGCCGTAAAGCAGCGGCTTCCGTTCGGACGGGTATGCGAAAAACTTTGAAGCAATTCTTCGGCACGAAGTTGGGCTGCTTTTTGCTCCGTGGCACCATATTGCACGGCGGCTATGCCGTTTTGGGCACGATAGGCATTGACAAGTGAAAGAATTTCGGCGGCAAGAGCCGACGTGTCATCCGAATCGGTATCGTCGGGCAACGGTTTTTCCGAATCGGCGTTATCCTCGGCATCGTCTTTGTTATCTTGGTCGCCGTTTATATTCCCGTAATTATGATCATAATCGTCGTCAAGATCGGGCGT
>CAYNXA010000176.1:0-4524 GCA_964401015.1 uncultured Oscillospiraceae bacterium | reverse complement strand
AGCGCATGATACGTATTGTCGGGGAGCTTCTCGAATGTGATGAAACAGAAGCGATCGAAAGGTTGGAAACGAGCAATTGGGACATCAAAACCGCAGTGGAAAACGCAAAAAGCGAAAAAACGAATCGCAACGGCGAAAGGAGCGTTTTATGAAAAGCGATATACGGATCAAAAATAAAATACCGACGTTGTACATTGACGATTGCCCGACGGCGGCAACGGCATATACCACGTATTTTGAAGAACGAAGCGCTTACCGCGAATTTATCGCGGCGGGCTATGACCTGTTTTTTGTCAACGCTTCGTTTACGACTTTACCGATCAACAGCGAGGTTACCGGTTTTTCTCCGTTTCGCGTCGGAATTTTCGAAAATCCCGCACAAGAAGATTATACGGAATTTGAAAACGCGGTAAACAAGATTTTGGAAGCGTGTCCGCAAGCGCGAATTTTCCCTCGGATCAACATTTCCATGCCGAAACAATGGGTGGATGACCATCCGAACGAAACCGTTCGGACGACAAAAGGCGGCTGTCGCGAATGCCTTTTTTCGGAAAACTTTCGGCGCGATGGCGCAGCGCTTCTTCGTCGATTTATAAAGCGTGTGCAAAAAGCGCCGTATGCCGAAAACGTGGCGGGGTGGCAAATTTGCGGCGGCATGACGCAAGAGTGGTTCCATCACGATCTGTTCGGAAGCCTTTCACCTGCGGCGGCAAAGCCGTATGCCGAATGGCATCGAAAAAATTACGGAACGGAAATGCCTTTGCCGTCACGAGAGGAGTTTTTGTATCGTGACGACTGTGTGTACATCGGCGAAAACGCACGGCATTATGCCGAATTTTGCAATATTGCCGTTGCCGAAACGATTGAATTCTTTGCAAAGACCATAAAAGAAGAAACCGATTACACGCAAGTGGTGGGGACTTTTTACGGATACAGCTTGGAGGTGACCTCTCCGCTGTTCGGTACGCATGCCGTACGAAAGGTGATCGATTCACCCTATATCGATTTTTTCTGTTCTCCCAATTCGTACGCCGATGCGCGTAAGCTTGGTGCGGACTGGCCGGATATGATGGCGGTGGATTCGATTAGATTCCACGGAAAGCTGTGCTTTATCGAATGTGATATACGGACGTATCTAACCGTTCCCGTGCAAAAAGCTCGCCCGAACGAGTATCCGGATGGGATATATTCGCCGACGGAAAACGGAAAGGCGACCGTTTGGGCGGGACCGAAAACGGCAGCGCTCTCGCGGGAAGCTCTTCGAAAAGCGTTTGCGCATCAGTTGGTAAAGGGAGCGGGCATTTGGTGGTTTGATATGTTCGGCGGATGGTACGACGCCCCGCTTTTAATGAAAGCGATCGCCGAAATGAAAACAATTTACGAAACGACCGTATCCGATCTGAAAGAAGACCCGTTGCCCGAATCGGAAGTCGTTCTCTTTGTCGACGAAACGGCATATACGTATTTTTGCTTGAACACAGCGGAGCCGCGTGTTCCGTATCAAGCCCGAATTGTCTTGAGCGCGTCGGGCGTGCCGTATCGGATCTTTCTTGTCGAAGATGCCGACATTGCCTTGAAAAATTGCAAAGCGGCGATTTTTTCGTCGGTATACGATTCGGAAAACGGAAAACGCGCCAAAGAGTTGTGTGAAAAACGAAAAATTCCGTATCGATGTCTACCGATCGACCCATCGTGCCAAGATGAAACAATCGACCGAACGGTCGAAGAATTGCGGTCGTTTTATGAACACGCCCATATTTTCCGCTATATGGAAAGCAACGATATTTTGTATGTCGGGAACGGCTTTGTCGCGTTGCATGCGGCGGAACCCGGAGACAAAGAAATACGTTTGCCATGTGTTTGCGAGGTGGAAACGATTTTCGGAATCGGTTGCGAAAAACAAGAAAACGATTGCATTCGTTTTGCTGTATGCAAATACGAAACGGTATTGTTCTCGGTACGCAAGGCCGATTGATCGCGCGAACGCGAAAGCGACGGCTGTTCTTTATTTGGAAAAAGGAAAAAGGGGCGGCTTGCCCCTTTTTTCGACGTTATTACTCTATTCGTCATCAAACACCGTTTCGATGACCCGTTCACAACAGGCGGGCGAATAGCGCCACACGTCGATATGGTCGCGTGTTTCGAAATAGGTGAGTTTTTTGTCGGCGGCGCCTTGACATTCGCCGTTATAGCTGTCGACGGCGACCAACTTGATCTTCATTTTTTCGGGCAAAATATTTTTGATGTAAACGGCGGCACATTGCCCGACGGTCACCCCCTCACGCCATTCGGCAAGACCCGCAAGATTCGGCGCAAGCTCGATGAAAATGCCGTACGGTTCGACGCTTCGGACGATTCCCGCTACCGTTTCGCCGATGTGAAAAGCGGCGGCGTTTTCCTCCCAAGTGCCCAACAATTCTTTGTGCGTAAGTGTGATTCGACCGTCATGACGAACGGTTTTTTTGACGACGGCTTGAATGTATTGTCCCGTAAAGAAACGGTCTTTTGGGTGCGAAATGCGCGAAACCGAAATGCAATCGACGGTCAGCAGAGAAATGATCCCTCTGCCTATGTCGCAAAAACAGCCGAACGGTTCTTCGTGTGTAATGCGTGCGGGAATCACGTCGCCGGCGGACAGCTTTTTTATGTATTTTTCGTAACATTCTTCCTGCGCGGCACGACGCGAAAGACAGATCAAAGGCGAGCCGTCCTCTTCCGATGAAATGTCGGTAACCGTAAAGCAGACGGTCTTTCCGACCCGTGTTATGACGGCAATGTCGCGTAATTCTTCACCGGGTAAGGTCATGGCGGCTTCGTTTCGCGGAATGATTCCTTTGTATCGTCCCAATTCGACGATCAAATTTCGCTCGCTGTCGCACAAAACTGCTCGCGCTTCCAAAACCGTTTGATTTTCCATCGCGCGCCGAAGCTCGTCAAGTGAGGTGAATTTTTCATCGTTGGCACGGGTGCCGAGGTAAGAACCTTCGGGCAAAAATACTTCTGTCATATCGTCCCTCCGTTGCTTTTTTCGTTTGATTTGAGCCGATAAAGCGAATAAAATGTAGTACAAAATATGAAAACGTTCCGTCGAATATACCGAGAACGGAAAAAATCCTTTTGCGCGAAAATGCCGACCGCAAAAAACAACTTTCGATTTGGGCAAAATGCCAAACAATATGAACATAAAACGTCCGATTTTTCACAAACTTTCTCTTGCACTTTGATATTATTTATGGTAAAATATTGCATAGTCGCGGAAATTGTGTTTTGCGACGAAATCTTTGTTTGGATGGTGTGCTTTTGACCCAAAGCAGACCTCACTTTTTTCGAAAGGAGAAAAAAGACAATATGTTGAAAAAACTGTTGGAAAGTATTCGCGAATACAAAAAGCCGTCGATCTTGACTTTCGTTTTCATTTTATTGGAAGCGGTTATCGAATGTGTGATCCCGTTTGTAACGGCGGAACTTGTCAATTCCCTGCAAAAGGGTGCCGAAATGACCTATGTCGTCAAAGTCGGTTTACTGTTGCTTCTTATGGCGTGCGTGTCGTTGTGTTGCGGCGGTATTGCCAGCGTGACTTGTTCGAAAGCTTCGTCGGGTTTTGCGAAAAATTTGCGCAAGGATATGTTTTATAACATCCAAGGGTATTCGTTCGAAAACATCGACAAGTTTTCGGCTTCTTCTCTCGTAACGCGTCTTACGACCGACGTTACCAACGTTCAAATGGCGTACATGATGGCAATTCGTACGGCGATCCGTGCTCCTCTCATGATGATCTTTTCGATCGTCATGGCGTTTATTATGGGCGGAAAGTTGGCGCTTTCGTTTGTTGTCATCGTTCCGATTCTCGGATTCGGACTGTTCTTGGTCAGCCGCAAGGCAATGCCCGCGTTTCATCGCGTTTTCAAAAAATACGACCGATTGAACGAATCGATCGAAGAAAATGTGCGCGGTATGCGTGTGGTAAAAGGCTTTTCCCGTGAGGAATACGAAAAGAAAAAGTTCGGCAATGCGGCGCATGATATCTGCGACGATTTCACCAAAGCCGAACGCATTGTCGCATTGAACAACCCGCTCATGCAGATCTGCGTATACTTTAATATGGTATTCGTTTTGTTGGTCGGTTCGAAACTGATCATCACAAGCGGCGGAACCTTGATCGACGTCGGGGAAATTTCCGCTATGTTGACCTACGGTATGCAGATCATGATCCAACTGATGATGCTGAACATGATCTATGTTATGCTCACCATGTCGAGCGAATCGATCAAAAGAATCGGCGAAGTGCTGACCGAAAAGAGTACACTCGTAAATCCCGCTTTTCCTGTGACCGAAGTGGCGGACGGTTCGATCGATTTCGAAAACGTTACCTTTAAGTATTCGGCAGAAGCGGAAAAGGCGGCGCTTTCGAAGGTAAATTTGCATATTTCTTCGGGACAAACCGTCGGTATTATCGGCGGAACCGGTTCGAGTAAATCGTCTCTCGTTCAATTGATTCCCCGTCTGTATGATGCGACCGAAGGG
>CAYNXA010000175.1:0-4553 GCA_964401015.1 uncultured Oscillospiraceae bacterium | reverse complement strand
CGCTGATACTGTCGTTTTTTGTTACCGATATTTATAAGGCGATTTCCTTTGATTCGGGCGGCGTGGCATCCGGTCCCATGACGGCGACCTTTATGTTGCAATTTTTCATGGGCGCAAGTTCGGCACTCGGCGGAAATGTTCTTGCCGACGCGTTCGGTGCCGTGGCGATGGTTGCCATGATGCCGTTGATCTCGATTCAGTTGGTCGGATTCGTTTACGAACGCAAAGCCAAGCACACCGAAGAAGCGGCAGAAGAATACGGCGATCTCGATATTGTCGAATTGTGGGAGGCGTAACGATATGAATTATATCCTTTCGATCATAAGTCCCGAATCGCTGGATATTTTGACCGAAATCTGCACAGAGCTTGCACTTCCGATTTCGGTGGTCATGCACGGACGCGGTACGGCGGTGCAAAGTATGCGCGAACTTTTGGGAATCGAATCGTCCGAGCGACGTGTGGTCGTATCGATTGCCGACGATGAAAAAACAAAGCGATTAATCGCGGCGGAAAAGCGGCATTTGCATATCGGTGTCCCCGGACACGGTATTCTTTTGGCGGTGCCGATCAAGAGCGTGGGAGGAGGAAAGACAGTGGCATTTTTGAACGGAGAGACAAAGGTTGAAAAGAAAGCGCCCGAATTGCATTATGCGCACGAATTGATCGTGGCGATCGCGCGCGAGGGTTCGACCGATACGGTTATGAATGCGGCTCGTGCCGCGGGGGCGCGCGGCGGTACCGTTATCCACGGAAAAGGAACCGGCTCCAAAGAAAACAGCGGCTTTTATAACATTACGATTGCCGAAGAAAAAGAATTGATCTTGATCGTTGCGCCGGTCGGCGAAAAAAATGCGATCATGCAGTCGATCTTGCAAAAGGCAGGTCCCGCGACCTCTGCCGGCACGATCGTATTCTCACTCCCCATTTCGGACGTGGCGGGCTTCGGACTTTTGGACGATGCCGAGGACGCCGAATAAAAGAAAAAACAAGAACGGGACATAAAAAATCCGCTTTCGGAAACGAAAGCGGATTTTTCCATATAAGAAAAGTGCGGAAGCGCGGATTCGGACGGCGTCACATTCGGCGGGGTGAGCGGGGAACGGTTATTTCAAATTGATGAAAACCAATCCGATCGCACATATGCCGATTCCGACCGATTTGTTCCACGTGATCGGTTCATGATACAAAAGTGCGCCGACGGGAATCAAAAGGGCGGCGAGCAGCGAACTTTGGACGATCGAGCCTGTGCTGACTTGCCAACCGACTTTGTAGGCATAGATCCAACCGACTTCCAAACCGACGATGACGATTCCCAAAAGAAAAGGGGCAAAGTTGAGTCTGCTCAATTCATGCAGATAATTGCCGTGCCGATTTTGGACAAAATACAAAACCAAGGAAGCGATAGCGCCGACGGCATAGGTGACGGTCAGTGAGGCGAGCGGATTCATGTCTTTCGGGACGCTTTTGGCGCAGATCTGATAGACAACGTTGGATGCCACCACCAACAAAAGCGGCAGAAAATAAGTAAGCATGGCGGGTGTACCTCCCCTTGAACGGTTGAAAAAATTTGACCTGACTGACGGTAGGTGTCCACCCGATGGGAAAAGCGAGGCTTTTCTTTCTGCGTTTATTATAGCGAATATGCGAGAAAAAGTCAAGGCGTTAAACGGATATTGAGGCGGATTTTTACGAATATAAACAGCCGGTATCGTTCGCGCCGAAGCGGATTCGAACGAGAGTCGGAACGACGGTGTTTATCTTGTATGCGGTGTAGGCAATGCCGAGGAGCAAAACGATATCAAGTGTGAAAAGAATCCGGATGATTTTTACGCCGCCCGTTTTCTTTCGGTTTGCCCAAAAGCGAGAATACGATCGCGCCGCCGATATAGCAGAGAAGGGCGGGAATGCGGATCGAATGGGGGGAATCGAAAACGGGGTCAAGCAAAAAGACGAGCACCCATTCGGCACACAGCAAAAAGCAGACCGAAACGAGATTCCACGGAAAGGGCTTACCCGCAAGGCGACAGGCAAACAGTCCGCACAAGCCGCCCGAAAGGGCACAGGAAAGCAATACCGCAATATCGGAATAACTTTCCGGATCGTCCGCGCCGTTTAGCATAAAGGTTGACACAAGCAGACAGAAAAGCAATCCGACCGCGCCGACAAGCGGCGGCACAAACAAAAGGGCTGCAATCGGAACGGAATGCTTGGGGTGAGATGTACCGCCCCCGACGGGCGAACGGCTTTTCGGTCTTTGCGATGATCGTTTCATAAAAAAACTCCCCCGAATACGGTAAGATGGACGGTTGCCGTTATCGACAATCCGATTGGTATCATACCTATTCGGGGAATCGTTTTGTTATTCGGATTTTTCGTCAGACGCTTCTTCGTTTTTTGCGTCGGTTGCCGTTTCGGTCTTGTCGGCTTTGGCACCCGACGATACCTTAAAGGTCGTATGTTTTTTGGAATCGCCGTCGGCGGCTTTCTTTTCCACCGAACCGATCGCCGATTTGCGGAACTTGATCTTGGTACGGTCACTGCCGGTTTCGATGATCACGTATTCTTCTTTAACCTTGACTACGCGACCCATAATGCCGCCGATCGTTACGACTTCGTCGCCGATGGTGAGGCTGTTGCGCATTTGAGCCGTTTCGCGTTCCTGCTTTTTCTGCGGGCGGTACATGAGAAAATAGAAGATCGGAATCAAAAGCAAAAAGGGAAGGAAAGAAAGCAGACTCGAAGTCGCCGAAACTTCTTCTTCCAAAAGCGAGATGAAAGGAAACATAGTATAATACCTCCGAAAATAGTAGAGCAAAAATGCCGTCCCGAATAGAATATCATGTATATATGAATCTGTCGTGAACAAAAACTTGTAATTTGCAAATTACGCGCAAAAGTCAGTCATCGACACGTCGACCGAGGCAATCGCGCATTTCGCGATAGAAACTTTCGTAACGACCTTCGGCGAGCGCTTTGCGGATTTCTTCCATAAGGGTGTTGTAAAAATAAAGATTGTGCAAAACGCAAAGACGCATAGCGAGCATTTCGCGCGCCTTGAACAGGTGACGAATATAGCCGCGCGTATAGCGTTTGCAAACGGGGCAATCACAAGCACTGTCGAGGGGACGGGTGTCGCGTTCGTATTTGTTGTTGTTGAGGTTCATATGACCGCTCCAAGTAAAGAGATTACCGTGGCGGGCATTACGGCTGGGCATGACGCAATCGAAGAAGTCGACGCCGCGATATACGGCTTCCAATATATTGACGGGTGTGCCGACGCCCATCAAATAGCGCGGTTTGTCTTTCGGCATGAAAGGTTCGACCGCGTCAATGATGCGGTACATTTCTTCGGCGGATTCGCCGACCGCAAGACCGCCGATCGCATATCCGTCCAAATCCAGTTCGGCAATCTGCTTCATTTGTTCGATGCGCAGATCTTCGTAGGTGCTTCCCTGATTGATACCGAACAGCAATTGATGCGGATTTACGGCGTTCGGTTCGGTTTTCAGACGTGCCATTTCTTCTTTGCAGATACGCAACCAGCGCACGGTGCGTTCGCAAGAATTTTTCGCATACGTATAGGTGGCGGGATTTTCGACACATTCGTCAAACGCCATGGCAATGGTAGAACCGAGATTGGCTTGTATCCGCATACTTTCGCGCGGACCCATGAAAATGCGTTTGCCGTCCATATGCGAATTGAAATAAACGCCCTCTTCGGTGATCTTGCGCAAGGTCGCCAGCGAGAACACTTGGAATCCGCCACTGTCGGTCAAGATCGGACCGTGCCAATTGAAAAATTCGTGCAATCCGCCCATTTCGCGGATAACATCGTCGCCGGGACGAATGTGCAAATGGTAGGTGTTGGACAATTCGACCTGACATTTGATCTGTTCCAAATCGCCGGTCGAAACGCCGCCTTTTATGGCGGCAGAGGTGCCGACGTTCATAAATACCGGCGTGTGAATGGTGCCGTGTACGGTTTCAAATTCTCCGAGTCGGGCTTTGCCCTCTTGCTTTAACAGCTTATACATGAAGTGGTTCCTTTCGCAGAATAGGTGATTTTTGCGATTTTATGTACGCTTGAAAATACGATAGAGCTTATCTTTGGTGAATTCGGTGAGGACCGGTCGACCATGCGGACAATAGAGGATCGCCTCGTCGGAAAAGATCTTTTCGGCGATATATTCGTCCTGTAAAGGCGAATTTCGCTGTCCCGCTTTGACAGCCGCTTTGCAAGCCGCCGTGAACAGGGCACGGTCAAACAGATCGCCCGCCGCATTTCCGTTCCCCTCCGAAAGTTTTGCCGCAAGGCAGGTGACGATGTCGGGCAGATCGCGCGCAGAAATATGTTCGGGAAAGGCGCGCAGTAAGATCGTATTGTCACCGAAGCTGTCAAATAGAAAGCCCGTGCCGTCGAAATACGATTTGTTTTCGATCATCGCCGCGTATTCTTCGGTGGAAAGACGAATCGGGATCGGCTCAAGCATCAGCTGCGCACCGTTACGGTCGGCGGCATGCTTGATTTCTTCGTACAGGATTCGCTCGTGGG
>CAYNXA010000174.1:0-4559 GCA_964401015.1 uncultured Oscillospiraceae bacterium | reverse complement strand
CATAGATATAACCGCCCGACATTATCAGCTACGCCGAGAGTTCATACTCAATTTCAACCAGTTCAAGCAGAAATCGGTTGAAATTGCGGAGTTTGTAAGTGATACGATGATTGCCAGCTATACACAGGAGTACTACGCACCCGATGAGATAGATTCTCTCGCAGAACTGCTGGGCTTGCATCTCAACGAAGATGAGGATTCCCTGGACTATCATGAATACCTCAGTCTCAAAAGAGAACAGCCGGAGCGCACAATGTTGCTTATTGCCTTTTGGTTACGTGACGGTAAAGGCGTTGGCTATTGGGGGACTTCATGGAACAGCACAGTTTACGAGTACGTCAATGAATTCCAAGATAATGAGTTGCTTGACGGCACTTATCGCTTGTTGGAGTTGCTGGGCTACAAAATGAGTACGGAGGAAGACCTGATGCGCAAAGGTACACATCCGTTATTCTCCGAAGCCGTCAGAAATGAGGAATGAGGTGGGAATATGATTCTTGACCGTTGGAATTATAAAACCAAAAGGTACGAATTCTATGAGATTCCCGACACATGGAATATCGGTACTTACAAAGAAAGCCTGACCGACAGTGTTGACTGTGCCATTTGCGGCGAAACTATTACATTCGGAGAGAGCTACACTTCCCTCGCCATACATACAAAGCTGGCCGGAATCGGCTATTGCGTATGCAGTAAGTGCCACGGCGAGGAAATCAAGCTTCGGTTTTCGTTTTTACCAACTGATGAAAGGGATGATTTTGATGGCGACTTGTAAAAAGTGCTTGGCAGATATCCTTTGGATAAAGACAACGGCAGGCAAATCCATTCCCTGCAATTCTTCGCCTGAGTATTATATCCACAAGCCACGCTCCGGCAAAAAACGTATAGTCACGCCGAATGGGGAAGTGCTTTCCTGTGAATACACCAATGATCCCGGCAAGGCAACAGGGACAGGCTATATTCCGCATTGGGCTACTTGCCCATATTCCAACGAATTTCGGAGGTAATGACAATGACTGATTTTATCGAAGTCCATGAAAACGGCGTAAAAAGCCTCATAAATCTTGCGTGGGTCGAAGAAATAAGACCCTCAGAAGACAAGGCTGTAATCTATTTCGCGTTTCAGGGCGCTGGCTATGTTGAGCAGGACAATATGAGGGTAGACGAATCAAACGAAAAATTGAAAGAATGTATATGGGGGTAAAATTTAATGAGATTGATTGACGCTGACAACCTGGTCGAAAAAGTCGAGCGTGCAAGAACCTTTGTATTTGCCGGAACAGGTGATAGGCTATTAACCGACGGCATATGTGACGGCGTGATTGCTCAAATAAATGTTGAGCCAACTGTTGACGCTGTGCCGGTCGTGCGGTGCAAGGACTGCAGATATTTTATAGACTTAAATTGTTACGTGAGCAATTTTTTGAGGGATAGCCCATATGTTCCGGCAATACATAGGACAGGCGCAAATGATTTCTGCTCCCACAGCGAAAGGAGGCAAGCTAAGTGAATATCTATGAAAAAGCTCTTGAGCATTATGGTGGGGAAGCCCAAACGCTGATGATGTTCGAGGAAATGTCAGAGCTTCAGAAAGAGCTTTGCAAACACGCTCGTGGGGCAGATAATGTAGACGCTATCGCGGAGGAAATCGCCGATGTTCAGATAATGCTCACGCAAATGATGATTCTGCACAACTGCGTACTCAAAGTGAGCGAGGAAAAACGCCGCAAGCTCATAAGACTTGCAGCGCGCATAAAACAAGAATAACAGATAAGGAGTGATGCCCTGTGACATGGCAACAGCTTGACGAACATTTTAAGCTTGTGGAAAAGTTAATACAGTCAAGAGAGCTTGTTGAACAGCTCAGGGCATCACTTGGAGTAAAAGCACAGAACATAAGCGGTATGCCGCGGGGAAATGGTGTCGGAGATCTAATTGGCAACTCGGTGGTTGAAATTGTCCGGATTGAAAACAAAACCGAGGAGCTTGCAAAACGAGTGGCCGAGAGCCAAAAACCAATTGATGAATGGATAGACAGCATTGAGGATGTCTATGCGCAGATAGTTCTCCGCCTCAGATTTATCTACGGTCTGTCATGGAAAGATGTTGCCGATACTGTAGGCGGTGGGAATACCGCCGAGAGTGTCAAAATGACTTGTTACAGGCTTTTTGATTAGAAAACTTGTTACGCGCTGTTACTCGATGTTACGCCGTGTTACTTGATGTTACGCGAAAAGTGTGATAAATATATAATCACAAAATTCATACATAGCTAAGGCAGTTCCATTGGGAGCTGCCTTTAATATTTCGGAGAGGAGGACCGAGCCGTGTATAGCTCCTTTTGCACGGCCGCAACCTGGGCAGACGCAGAATCGCCACCGACATCTGCAGCAGGAAAATGAAAAAGGAGTATTTTACCCGTGAAAAACAAATTCAAAGAAAATCCCTCGTTATTTTATTCTATGAGCATAGCCGCAACCTGGGCAGGAGCAGGTTCGTTCATCGTGGGAACGCAGATTGCTCAGTCATCCGGCCTGATTCCGTGGTTCTTGTGGGCTTTGGGCAACAGCCTTTGTTGTATTGTATTCGGCCTGTTGGCGAACACATTCCCTAAGCTCCGCGCAGTGGCGTTGAGCAAGCCGGTTCAGTATCTTATGGGCTTCATGTGTGTGTTCCAGATATGGGTCAACATGAACGGTATCTACGAAATGCTGTCGCCGACCATAATCGGAAGTAAAGCCGCGTATATTATCGTCTACATCGTTTCTCTGTTCTTTGTTGTGTTCTATCTCAAGAAAGCGACCTACAGAAATGTGGCAAGCGATAATCTTTCATGGATTCTTGTATACGCCCTTATAGCGATACTCGTTGTGTGGTCCATGCTGACAGAGGGCATCCGCCCCATATCAACAACAATAGACCCCACTGCCGTAAAAAACAATGCCTGGCTGTGCTTTACGCTCTCGTTCGGCGCGTTCTTCTATCCGACATTTTGGGAATTGCTTGAGTACAATGATGAAAATGCAGACGGAACGGCAAAGGTGGATATGCGCCGCACATTTATAAACGGCGGATTGCTGTTTGGCTTTTATCTGCTATTCGTGCTTGCCGGTGCATTTACGACGTACTCTCCCACGGTGAGCCTGCTTAAAGGAATCCTTGTTTCCCTTGTTGCTGTATCATCGTTATCATCTTTCATTTACGGTGCAATGGTTAACTACGGAAAGAAAATCGGAGTGCTTGTAGACTGCGCCGCAATAGCAGGTTGGCAGCTCCTTGTGCCAATGGGAGTTATGGGAGTATGGACGCTTATGCAAAACGTCCGTATATGGATGGTGATGGCCATGTTCGCCGTAGCTCTCGTGTGGCATCTTTCGGAAAGAAGGTGCCGCAATGCGTAAAGTCCTTGGGAAAAAGCAAACCAGCACTAATGCCGACTGGACATCTGCCGTTACAGATATAGAGCAGCTTATATCCCACTCCGAGGTCGAGCAGTACGCTGAAAAAGCAATTTGCGATATCCTTGCCGCGGCAAAAGGAAAGAAAGCCGCTTACGGCTGGAGCGGCGGCAAAGACAGCATTGTTCTCGGCAAGCTATGCGAATGTGCCGGCATAAGCGATTGCTTCTTCGGGCATTGCGATTTGGAGTTTCCGAGTTTCCTTGATTGGGCACTTGCCAATATGCCGGAGAACTGCGTAGAGATAAATACTCATATCGACCTCGAATGGCTCTCCAATCATCCGGAGATGCTTTTTGTAGACGATTCAAAAAGGCTCAATCGCTGGTACGGAATTGTACAGCGCAGAGCCTTTTCAGATTATTATGCCGCCGAGAAGCCCGACATTATTATCGTGGGTCATAGGATAATTGACGGCAATGTATGTGGCAAGGACGGCTTCATACAGAAAAAGTCCGGCGAGGTACGGTATGCGCCGCTTGCAGAATGGCCACATGAAGCAATCCTCGGGTATATTCACTACCACCGCCTTGAATTGCCACCTGTGTATAACTGGGAAAACGGATATGTATTCGGACCTACACCGTGGCCAATTTGGGGACATCCCAAAGACCACATGGACGGCTGGCAGATGATATACGAGCTTGAACCCACCATTCTGCCGGAAGCGGCAAATTGGTTTGATTCCGCCCGGCACTTTCTTGAGGGGGTGCAGGCATGACAATAACCAAAGTCCCCATCAATGCACTTAAAGTGCCAGAAAAGAACGTGCGTATCCACTCGGCAAAGCAGATAGAGGAATTCAAGCGGAGCATTGAAATGTTCGGTCAGATACGTCCAATTGTCTGTGATGAGGAATACACCATCATTGCCGGCAACGGTCTGTATGCAGCACTCTCTGCGCTGGGTTGGGCTGAAGCTGATTGCTATATAGTCAGCGGTCTTTCCGAAGTGGAGAAAAAGAAGCTCATGCTTGCGGATAACCGTATATTCAGCCTCGGCGTTGATGACCTACAGGCGTTTGACGAAATACTCCTGGAGCTTGACAATGATTTCGATATACCCGGCTACGATTCAAGCCTTTTGGAAACACTGACAATC
>CAYNXA010000173.1:0-4559 GCA_964401015.1 uncultured Oscillospiraceae bacterium | reverse complement strand
ATTCGTCTTTTTCATATTCGCCGAGGGATAGTGTGACGGCAGCGGCGGGAAATTCGGTTTTTATCTTTTGTACCAACCGACAGACGTGCTCGGTCGAAAAACACCCTTCGCCGCCTTGCAAAACAAACGTGCGAAAGCCCAACCGATCGCCGACACGACAACAGGAAAGAATTTCCTCGTCGGTAAGGGTATAGCGCTTGCAATTTCGGTTATCACGGCGAATTCCGCAATAATAGCAATTGTTGCGGCAGACGTTCGTCACTTCGATAAGTCCGCGCAACCAGACATCGGTCCCGTATATCCGTCGGCGCACGGCGTCGGCTTTTTGGGCGGCATATGTGCAAACGGCATCGTTTCGCTCATCGATCAAGCGCCGATATTCGGCAAGTGAAAGCGACCGATTTTCGGACAATTTATCGACCAAAAGGCAGAGGTCATTCATGTCCGAGCACATTGGAATAGGCGGTCTTTACGCTCAATCCGTCGACCGAGCCGAGGGCACCCGCCAAAGCGGAAATCGTATCTTGGGGAGCGTCGAGGGCAACCGATACGATGTTGATGTTTTTGGCGCGATACGGGATTCCCATGCGACCGATCACCCATTCGCTGTATTTATGCAATTCGGCATTTAATTTTTCGACCGCGTCGGCTTTTTCGACGATAATGCTCATGACGGCAACACGTGTTTCCATAGATTTCTTCCTTTCTTTTCTTTCCCGAATTTTCCTTGTATTTTCGGCAGTTTCTTTTTAGCGATTTGGCGGTATTCGCATACGCAGCGCACGAAAGCAAAAATTTCCGACAAAAAAACGCCCCTTTGAAAACAAAGGGGCGTAGGGTACGCGGTATGTGCCTTTGGCAATCGGCGCAAAAATCGTACACTCACCCCTTCACGCAGAATTGCTCCTTAATGTCGGGATATCGTATGTATAGAGTGTACCACAATCGGCTCGTTTTGTCAATCGTAAAAACGATTTTGCGGGGCATTTTTACGTCACGGGTAAATGCCGCTTGCGGGTAAAACCGATTTTCGACGACATTCGCCGGATTTTTCTTATGCCCACGGATCCGCCGCTTTCGGTGTGCGAACGCCGGTCAGCAAATACTGCTCCCATAGGAACCATTTGCCGTCACTGCCACGTCGACGGAGTTTGATCGGGCGGGGGTCATCCGCGCCGCCGCAAGGAACGAACACTTTCATATAGCCTTCTTCCGCATCGGACGTGTGATTGGTCTCGACAACGACGGTATACGGCTGTGTGGGCGTATAATTATTGTCGGGCGTCGCTCCTGTGAAATAGGTGAAAGGCAAATAGGTTTTTCCATCACGAAAACGGTCGTTGAGGAAAGAAATTTCCCCGCCGTTTAGCGGACGGGGACCGCGCAAAAAGTTCAGCATTTCCGTACCGATGTTTTTATCTGCGGCATAGGCGCAGAGCGCAAGAACCGTCAGTGCCGCCGTCGCATACGGGGTATCGAGGCTCGCTTCGGGCAAAGCTTGCAATTCGGCAAGGCTTTCGGGAAGTGAGGCGAAAGTAAAAGTTTCGCGTTTGTTCCCCGCCGATCGTACCGCATCGGTTACCGCCTGTTGTGCCGCGCCTTTCAATTTATCAAAAATACTCATAAGATTGTCTCCTCAAATTCGGTTCTTCGGATACGTTCGACCCTTTCGGCATAACGGTTCGGCTTATTTGCCATGTGCCGTGTTAAACACCGAGATTGCTGCCGAGACCGTAGATCTTGCCGTTTGTTTTTCTAAAATTTTCCGCCTCCGCCGCCGTGCGTCGTACCGGAAGATGAAGTGTGAGTACAGCTTTCGGAAGAAGCGGTCTTTTGCTTTTCGTTTCTTGTTACGGTACGGTATAAGAACAAATCACGACTGTCGGAAATGTTCATACTGCCGCTCTTGATATAGCTATCCGCCGTAGTCTGCTTGCGAATGGTCTTCAGCTCGCTTTTCATGCTGCCGACAACGATTTTTGCAATCACAAAGCCGATCACAAAAGCGATGGGGATCCAAACGATCGACAACGGCTCACAAGGAAGATTGCCGCTGTCATATGGCTCGCCGCTTCTCGCTTGTGCAATAAAATCATCGCAAAGCTCGGCATAATTCGTGAATGCGGCGGCATAGTTGCCGTTTGACAGATCGGACAGCAGTCGGTTTCCGATATACTCGATTTCCGCTTCGGTGAAAGCGGTGATTCCGTAGCCGCAAACAGATATGTACCAATCTCGATCTTCCATACTGATGAGCAGCATCACGCCGTCACGGTCGGTTCCGTAGCCGAAGCAATACTGTTCATACAGCAGATCGGCATAATCCGCAATCAAGCAGTCTTCCAAATCTTTCGTAGTCGCAACCACCACGTCCATCTGTTGGCGCGCACAAATCTCGTCAAGTTTTTCGGTAAGCGCCGTTTCTTCGCTGTCGGTAAGCAGGTCTGCCATATCCACAACACGGCAATACGGATCGACAATTTCGTCGGGTTCGGTTGCAAACGCCAAGATTACCGTGGCAAGGCAAAGGAGGATAACAACCGAAAATACGATTTTTTTCTTTTTCATAATTTCGCCTCCCCCTTACAGCAAGCCTATCCATCGCAACAGCAACACGACGAGGTAGGACGCAATGCCGAAAGCCATGGTAAGACCGAATGTCCACTTTGTCGCGGCGGCTTTGTCCAACGGCAGATCGCCGACGAACTTACCGGTTTGACCATTCATTGCGAAAACATATCGATTTCCGTTCCATGTTGTGTTAAGCAACCATACCGGATACAGGGCGTATTTCGCCTTGCCGCCACGAAGCCGAATGTTACTGTTTTCCGTTTGTACGCTCGTATAACCCTGTACCGTACTTGCGAAAGCTTCTTCGGTTGAACGTTTCACCCGCTCGTTCGCGCAGTCGATACTCTGTTCGGCCGTAACGTCGTATTTATCGGCAAGATAACCGGCAAGATAGGCGGTTTGAAAAGTCACTGCGTCTTTCAAATCAAAAGGCTCGATGGATTCCATCAGCTCATCGGGCATTTTGGTCGACCCATCGACCGGCACACCGCAAAAACTTATACTGCCGCCTCGGTTGACCGAGAAATGTTGTGTTTCCGTGTAATTGTAATCGTCGTCGCTGTAATTGCGTACTTTTGTGGCACGGTAACGCACCTGTGCATCGGCATCGGTGTCAAACAACCAAAACGGGACATACACACCTTTGATCTCATCGATATGATTTTGGTCCTTAAATATTTTCGGGAGCAGGCGTTTACCCGTAAGATGTTTGACAAGGTTTGCTTTTGCCGCTTGTTTGTCCAGTTTGAAGGGAATCACGAGATCGGGCTTGAGCATACCCGAAAACTGTCCCATCATTACGACCGGATTTCCGCAGAACGGACAGGCGGTTGCCGCCGTGTTTTCGTCGCCGACGATCTCGCCGCCGCAAGATTTGCAAACATACGAGCGAAGTCCGTCTTTCTCGCCGCTCTGCCACTCGCCGCCCGCCGCTGTTTCCCATTGCATATCGTCAGCCGCATCGCTTTGCAAATCGGCATCGTAGCCCGCCAGCGTTTCCATCTCAAATTCGGTTTCGCAATACGGACATTTCATTTTTTGCAGACTGCTGTCAAAGGCTATGGCACCGCCACAGCAAGGACATTTGTATTCCTGCAATGTGTTCAAAAAAATCCCCCCCTTTTGCGTTTTGTTGTTTCATTCGGTTCTTCCGCTTATTCTTCTGCTTTATCTTCTGCCCGATTTTCCGCAAGGCGGTAAAAGAATTTTTCCAGATCGTTCTGTCTGCTGCTTGTCACGCAGCGGCTTTCGTCCGAAAAGTTAAGACAAAATACGTATGTTTCTTCGTCTGCGACCCGAAAAGGAAAACGTTTCGATTCTTTGTAATTCTCGGCATAGGCAATACTGTCGTTCTGTTTGAGAATTTCAAGCATCGTTGTTACCTCTCGGTCGTCAAGCTCGCGGTTTTCAAACGTTACTTCTCTTTCGTAATCATGCGTAAAACATTCCGCGTCCCAAAACCATCCGTTCTCTTCTTTATGTGCCCAAAAGGAATATCCGTATCTGCGATCCATATTTCCGCACGAAATCGAAACAGCCGTGATCTCATAGAAATCGTGTTTCGCGGACTTTTGTGCTTTTTGACATCCGAACAGACCGCAGAACAGAGAAAGTGTTGTCATAACGAATACCACCTTGCGGATATTTTTATTCTTCCCGTATTGCATTTACTGCGCAATCGGTTTGCCGCATTCGGGGCAGAACTTCGGCACGGGCTGACCCGCTGTCGGGATCCACCCGCAATTTCGGCAAGAGGCACTTTGCGCAACGGGTTTCGGCGTGCCGCAGCTTTCACAGAACTTACCGGCGCTCGATGCGCCGCAGCTCGGACAGCGCCATGTTCCGTTATCGGCAACCGATGCGGAAGCGGCACCCGTCTGTGCATATTGAGCGGAAGCGGACGTCTGAGCGGCGGGGTTATCTATATTGCGAATGCGCTCGAATTCGTCGCATATTTCCCGACCCATATCGCGATACTTGCGGTATTC
>CAYNXA010000172.1:0-4583 GCA_964401015.1 uncultured Oscillospiraceae bacterium | reverse complement strand
CTACATACCGAGAGCCAGGGGCGGCTTAGGGATTCCGCAGAACGGAGCGGTCGGATGCCAGCATCATCATGAGATGATGGATAACGGGAACCACGGACGCAGACAGGAGATGTTAGGTATCTTCCGGGAACACCTGAAAAGACATTACCCGGATTGGAACGAAGAAGAGCTGGTATACAGCAAATGGAATTAGCACCCCGGCGTGTGCATATCACAGAAACGCCTTATTTGATACTACCGACTTATTCAAATCGTAACCCTGCGGTGTCACCCGCAGGGGGAAGGGAGAAGGATGAAAGTAAAATGTGACCATGAGTTTATTACTGTCCGGCGGGTGTTACCGGGAAACCGGAAGGTATTGTTTAAGCGGTGCGTGAAATGCGGATTGAAGAGAAAGGAGAAGGGAACGGCGTGACAAAGAAGGAACTGGAGCAATACTGCAAAATGTGTAAAGAGGTCGCATACCTGCAGAAGCGTCTGGATAAGCTGTACGACCGGGATGTGCCTGAGGTGTGCGGAAAGGTACAGGCATCCTCTCCGGATTACCCGTGTATCATGCAGAGAGTATCAGTCCGGATGTATGAGCCGAAAGCGAACGATGAGAGAAACAAGGTCATTGCCCTTTTGGAGAAGCGGCAGCGGCGGTGTGAAGAAAAGATGCTGGAGATTGAGCGGTACATAGACAAAATCGAGGATGCCGAGCTCCGGCAGATATTCGAGATGCGGTATATGGAGGGAAAGAAGCTACGGGAAATAGCAGAGGTACTGAACCTGGATTTGAGTGGGATTGGAAAAAAGATAGGGAATTATCTTGGAGAATAGGTTGAACGACCAACCATTTTTGGAGGGTCGTTCAACTATGGGCTGGCTCTTACAAATCAGCGGAGCAAAAGGAAATTAAAGCGTGGAACAGGAGAATAGCAGATGAACGACAGATATTTATTTAAGGCAAAGAGGGTTGACAATGGCGAATGGGTACAGGGTGCTTTATCTGATGGAGAAGACTAGGAGGATAGTATGACGGTAAGAGAATTAGTAAGCTGCTGTTACGATACAATAGTTATATACGCTCCGTGTGATGAGGAAATGATAGATTTTAAGGACTTGTATAAGGGTGACAGTGACAATATACCGGCTGACCTATTAGTTTTACCGGTGCGCTGTTTTGGGGCTAAGAGAAAAGGCGTAATAGATATAAGTGTTAGAGTGGAGAGTCGCTGATACGGTGGCGCTCTTATTTTATTTACACGTATAAAATACGTAAACTAGGTATTGACAAACACGTGCAAAATACGTATAATATAAAGTGTAAGGAGGATAGCTGATGAAGCGCAGAGACTTAATTAAAAAATTAGAAGAGAAAGGTTGGTGGTTTTTAAAACACGGAGGTAACCACGATATTTACACAAATGGTACAGACATTGAACCAGTACCGAGACACAAAGAAATAAACGAAAGAACAGCACAAGCAATAATCAAGCGTAGAGGGTTGTAAAACCCTCTGGCTTGAATATAATAAATAATAAAATGGAGGTTAAAAATATGAGAAAAGCGTATAAGATCGTACTTTTTCCGGCTGATCAAGGCTTTATGGTTACTGTCCCTGACTTTGGCTGTAATACTGAGGGCAAGGATATAGCAGACGCTTTATTTATGGCTAGGGATGTTATTGGACTTATGGGGATTACTTTACAGGATATGGGTAAGGATATACCTGAGCCTGATAGTGTGGAGTTTACAGCGGAGGCTAACGATATTGTAACCTATGTAGACGTGGACTTTGCGGAGTATCGTAAAAAAGCAGAGAATAAAAAGGTTAAAAAGACGCTCACTATACCTAGCTGGTTAAATGAGAAAGCCGAGGCAGAGCATATTAACTTTTCCAGAGTATTGGAGGAGGCGCTTATAAATAGGTTAGAGGTAGAAAGCCGGTAGGGACTGTTGAACGACCAACTATTTTTGGAAGGTCGTTCAATTCAAATTTCCAACATTTCCAAAAAATCCGTGTTATAATTTAAACTAGAGAGAAGCAAACAGATTCCTCCAAACATAACGAAAGCCACTGTCGGGAGACGGGGGCTTTTTGTTTTGGGAAACGGCAGCGGCACTCATTATGGGTGCTTTTTCTTATATCCGGAGATAGGAAGGTGAGGTGATGGCAATCAATTTTAACGATGATATTGTGTTCTTCAGTGCAAGAGGCATGGAGGGAATCAACGGCGATATTACCACGGAACAGGCAGTGGCGCATAGAAGCTCTCTGGTAGACCGGAAGCTGGTAGCGGAGCCGGACTATAATGACATGGTGCTGGAGGAGTGGGAAGGGTATCTTCTTGCTATCGTTGGCAGAAAGGTATATTTGGCAGACAGCAGAGCACTGTATACAAACGATAACCACAATGAGTATGAGTGGTTTTATTGGGAACTGGGAAAGACGGTGACCTGTGCAAAGGTGTATAACGGAGTGCTGTATCTTGGGACGGAAGACGGCGTATACACGCTTACGGATAATGAAAGCAGCGTAGAAAGCTACTGGGTGACACCGAAGGGCGAGTACAAAAAGCGCATGGAGGAATTGAAGAAGCTGTATGAAGGGATAGAGGGAACGAATATCGAGAACGAACTGACTGCTGATCTCATTGGCGATTATCTGTTCACCGACAGCGACTTTGTAAGCCGCCTCTCCACCGAGAAGCTTGGACTTTTCAAGAGAATCTTTGAGGAGATTAAGTACCTGATAAAAACGGCTACTGCCGGAAGCAAGCAGGCGCGGGAACTGGAGAAGGTAAAGAGGGTGTTTGAGAAGGCGTATAAGGAGAATGGCACTGCTAATAATGTGGAAAGTGGTATCAAGTACAGCTTGGCAAAAGATGCAAGTGTAGAACTTCATAAGGCACTTTATGATAAGACATATGAGAGCGAAGTATTGCTTAGAGATGAGACACCTGCGATAATGTTGGCACAGAAAGGTGTTAAGAATCTCCCGATGGCAATGAATGCTTCTCATATCAGGGAAAATATTTTTACGGAGGAAGAGGCAAAAGAACTTGGACTTCGAGTGGATAAGTACATTAATTATCATGGGTTAGGTGAAGAATTCTTTTTGCAGGTAATTGATGGCTTAGATGATGTAAAGTTAGCCTATAGGGGTACAAAGAATGCCGAAAACTCACCACGAAGAGAAAATTACTTTTTACTGATATCTCAGTTTAAAGATAGCAATGGGGACACGGTGAATGTACCGGTGTATATTAACGAACATGCTTTATTTAACCGCGTGTTTGTAGATGTGAACAAGATATCAACCGTGTTTGGTCGGAAGAATTTTGAGGAGTATATAAAGAACCAAGTAAAAAAAGGAAATCTTGTGAGAATAAAAAATAGAAGCAACCAAACCAGTGAATCCCCCACACCAATTGTGGGGCATTATGAAGAGGATGCTTCTAAAAATATTATACCACAGAATGAAGAAAAATCAAGTGGTGAACAGAAGAATTCCTTGGGTGAGGACATAAGTACGATAGGCAACTACAACGTAAGCGGCAAGGATATTGCACTTGGACCGATAAGAGAGGATGTTGCACCGGTGCAGCAGAGAAATCCTGTTCGGGAAGATATTGGACCGATACGAAAGAAAATTGCACCGACGGAACGGGTGGAGGAAAGGACCGCTCCAATATCTCAGCAAGCAATAAAGAAAAGTTATGAGCAGTCAGAAGACAAGAGCTTTTATCAGTTTGTAGTGGATGCTCTGGCCGGAAAACTTCAAGGTAAATCATTTCATAAGCTGAGTCAGAAGATGTCTGCGAGAATGGCAAAAGATATTGAGTCCTTAGTGGGCTTTTCGGTTGAGAGATACAGTAATGAGATTTCGCAGAACCACATAAAGCACATAGAAGCGAGACATGGTGCAAACGGTGTGGCAGACCATAGTATGGAGAATCTGCATGACGTTGCGCGAATGGGGTATGTTATTGACTATTACGACAAGATGGAGAAGGGGAAATTAAATTACGAGTATAAGAACAGTGACGGAAGCCCTTCTCAGACAGTGGTTTTACAGAAGAAGATAGATGACAATTATTACTATGTCGTTGAGGCGGTGCCAGATGCGAAGCTGAAGACTTTGCATGTTGTGAGTGCGTACATAAATAAAAATGACACACTCTCTGAGGTGGGTGTGCAAAATGCCCTTAACCCAGACGCCCGAAACGAATCCCAGTCCAGTGTGTCATCTTCTGATATCAGTATACCACAAAATGCGGAAAATGCAAGTGAATACAAGGAAAATGCACCGGTGCAACAGGCATACTCTCCGGATGAGCTGCCTGCATGGGATAAGGTTGCAAAGAGACAGCCTGAAGCAGGTACATACGCACCTGTACAGGAGAACTTCCCGGTCAGGAAAGCATCAACCGTAAAAGAGCGAAACGCAAAAAAGCTTCAAAGCCTGAAAGTCCGGCTGCAAAATGAACAGGCACATATGGAACAGATGCACGCTAATTTTAACGCAGAGCTGCGGGAACTGCAGGCAGAGTATGACAGTAAGAAAAATAAGAATACAAAGCTTGCACAGACACTTC
>CAYNXA010000171.1:0-4592 GCA_964401015.1 uncultured Oscillospiraceae bacterium | reverse complement strand
GTTTTTCACAGCATATCGACGGTTGCGGAACCCTATCGGAAAGTATTGACTTTTGCTTTTTTACAAACCGTACACCTAACAACAAAAATGTGTGCCGCACGCTCCGAAGCAACTAACCGACCGTTATCAACCGGTTGAGGCAGACCGTCTTATATGTACCTCGGTAATCGATTGGAGCAAAATCCGCTTATCCAGTTCAAACGGGCTTTTTTCGGTCCGAACGGCATACGAAATGCCTTTGATTCAAGAGACAGCTATTTGAAACCGTATGACTGCGACAACATTGTATCGCTTCCGAATTCGGCGATAAATTCGAATTCGAATTCCGCTTCGGCTTCGGGTATATCCGTATGTGCCGATTCAAAATCGTTAAAAATTCCGGCAAAATCGGTCGACTTGGTTATCACGGATCCCCCGTACGGCGATATAATTCAATACGGCGAATTGTGCGTGATATGGAATGTATGGTTGACAAAAATGTATCCGCAATATAAAATAAATCTGTCCGATGAAATCATTGCTAAAGGCGATATCGATGATAACGAGTACGTGCAAGACATGATTTCCGTTTTTAACATCTGCAAGTCAATTTTGAAGGACGAAGGAAAATGTATTGTAACATTTAACAGCAATCGAAAAAAGACTGGGATTTGATTTTTGCGTCTGTTGAGGGCAGTGGATTTCGTTTGGTCGAATATTTTTCCCAAAACAACAGGCGTTCCGGCGAATCAAATGTCGGCGCCAAAACCGGGCAGGCTATTTCGGATTACTATATGATTTTATCAAAAAACGGGCAAGATCAACTTGAAAATATGCGACAAACCGTATTTTCAAAATTGGGAGTATAGGCATGGATAGCACAAACGGAAAATTGGATGCTCGCAATCAATTGAATGATTTGACGGGCAAAGAGTGGATAAAGTCAACAAAAAGTTTTTTCTTTTCGGAAAAATGTGCCGATGACAAAGCCGCATTTGCTCACCCCGCTCCTTTTCTTATAAAAGATATAGAAAAAATGATCGCCTTTTTCACCAAAAAAAGGCATGACGGTTTTGGATCCGTTTATGGGTTCCGGAACAACAGCCATAGCTGCCTATAATCTCGGTCGCAAAAGCATCGGGGTGGACTTATCCGAAGCGTATAGAGAGTTGGCTTTGACAAGATTCAAAGACAAAGGTATGAACGAGGATGACTGTAAATACATTCTCGGCGATTCCGTGGAAGTCGTTAAAGAGTTGGAATCGGTGGATTATATTATCACATCTCCCCCCTACCACAATATATTGAAAAACAAATCCCAAGGGCTGCGAAGTGACAAAAGCGGCAAGGGTTACAGAAACGGTTCCCGCCAAGGAATCGAGTATTATTCCGACAAGAAAAACGATTTGGGAAATCAAGAAACGTATGAAGATTTTATAAAAATGCTTCAAAAGGTTATGAAGAACTGTTATGACGTCTTAAAAACGAGAAAATATTGTACGGTTGTTATCAGCGATTTTACCATTGACAAAAAGGAAGTATGTGTTCAGGCGGATATCGTGAAAATGATGACGGAAATCGGCTTTGAATTTGTCGGTACAACGATCTTATTGCAAGACAACAAACCGTTATATCCGTTCGGCTATCCGTATGCTTACAAGATTAACCATATGCATCAAAATATTATAAATTTCAGGAAGAAGGATCCATCATGACCGTATTCGAGGAATTTTACGGCGAATACAGGAGTACGAGAGCCGGATTTGATACCTTTCACAATGAAGTCATAAATATGCCCCGCGACCAATTTTCGGATGCGGGTTTGGATAAAATCAGAACGTTAGCGGGCTAGTTGCTTTTGACGGAAAAAAATGGATACAGCCGGTGTGAATTACAAAACCACCATGGAGTGCATTGCAACTCAGCTGAGAAACGGAAACTATCCGTTATACAGAGACACGGAATTGGAAAACAAATATTTTACTTTTACGGATATCGATGCACAGTATGATTCAATGGGACGTATGTTCAGACATTTAATGTCTCTTTGTGCTTTCTTCGGTTTTGTCAAGGGTGTCGGAAAACAGCGAAAAATCTATCATTACGATAAATGCAAGGAGTATTATTTATCGGAAAATGACATACTGATGCCGGTGGCAAGAAACAATTTGATATTGTTGAACGCAAAAGACAACGATTTTATTCAATCGTTACACAGCATTACCGTTGACGACCACACCGATTACCGCCCGGCTTATGCCATATTGAGATATATACAACAAATCGAAAGACCGGTTACAAAGTTTGAGCTTTCCGTGTTGTTGGGACGGATCGATTCTTTGAAAAATGAAGCGGGTATTATAGAACGAGCCTTGAAAATCGGTTCTGTTTTGCCGAGAGACGAACAAACGCAAATTTCGTGTTTCTTCACAAATATGGGGTGGATGGTTCCAAACGGATGTCTGTTTTCTTATGCCGCTTCACAAGAACCGCGTTTTAAGTTTAACAGCTTCCTTTTGTTTTTGGAATCGTTTGAACTGATAAAATACGATATCGTTAACAACACGTATACATTGAGCACTTATGCCGAGAATCTGCTGGCGGACGATGTATCCTATTTAATTGCGGATTTGGAGCAATTGCTTGTTTTGGTGGACAATTATGCGGCGGATAATCGGGAATTAAACGATTTGATTTTATATCAACGGAATCCCGAACTGTTGCGATTGGCGCGCGAAGATCCCGCATTCATTGAAAAGATGAATAAACGAAGCTTGAACAATCCTCTATACGATCGTTCGGGAAGACGTCAAAGAAACAGGCTGATTGCCGAATTGGCAAAAATACAAGCGGATTATACATGCCAATATGCACAGCGTACGATTTTCAAGATGCCAAACGGGAAGTATTATTGCGAAGCGCATCATATAATAGAATTCAACACCGAAAACGGACCGGACATCACCAACAACCTTGTGGTTTTGGGACCGGAAGCACATATGTTGATTCATCATGCGTGCAAAGACGAAAAAGATGACGCATTTATGCAATTGAGAACGAACGGCGCCATAAACGTAAATCGATTCAAAGAAATGGCGACGATATACAATTGCCTGACGGCGGAGCATATCGAAGCATTGAGCAATAAAAAAGCCATTACATTCAGTGAAAAAGCGGAGCTTTTGGCTTTAATTTCGCGGCGTTGAATGACACAAATCGCGCAAGCGCAGCGGTGTATCGAAAAATCGTCGCCTGTTTGCGCCATACAGCTTTTGTATTGTTTCGGGCTATGCATTTACGGCATTTGCCGTGTGGAAATTTTTATAAAATCGGGACGGCAGGGTGTCGAGAAACGGAGGACGGAATATGTTACACGATTTTATGTATTACAACCCGACAAAAATTTATTTCGGGAAGAATGCTTTGAGCAATCTTTCGACTGAGCTTGAGCATTACGGCAAAAATGTTTTGCTTCTTTACGGGAAAAATGCCATCAAAAAAATCGGTCTTTATGAGGACATCGTCAAGATATTGAACGAGAGCGGAAAAAATGTGGTTGAGCTTGCGGGAATCAAGCCGAATCCGTCCTACGCACAGGTATTGGAAGGCGGACGATTGGTTCGGGAAAACAAAATCGATTTGATTTTGGCGGCGGGCGGCGGTTCGGTTATCGATTGTGCAAAAGCCATTTCGGTTTCCGCGTATGCAAAAGACGATCCGTGGCAACGATATTGGATCGATTTTGAACCGGTCGACAATAAGACGGTGCCGATTGGTGCTGTTTTGACCATGACGGGAACCGCTTCGGAAATGAACGGCGGCAGTGTGATTACCAACGAAGAAATAACGGTCAAAACCGGACGCGTGTTCGGTCCGGACGTGAATCCGAAGTTTTCGATACTCAATCCCGAATTTACCTATTCGGTTCCGCGAAAACAGATGGTCAGTGGTATATTCGACACGATGAGTCATTTGATGGAGCAATATTTTTCGGGAAATGATGACAATACAACCGATTACGTGATCGAGGGGGTTATGACTTCGCTCATAAAGAGTGCGAGAGCGGCGATGAAAGACCCGAACGATTATGAGGCGCGCAGTAATATTATGTGGTGTGCGACTCTCGGATTGAATACCGTGACAGGGCTTTCCAAAACGCAAGATTGGGAAGTTCACAACATCGAACATCAGCTCGGCGCCTATACCGATTGCCCGCACGGATTGGGACTTGCGGTGATATCCATGCCCTATTATCGGTATATTTACCAAAACGGTTTGGACAAATTTGTCCGTTTTGCCGAAAACGTGTGGGGTGTAAAGAGCGAAAACAAAACGAAAGACGAAATCGCTTTGGCGGGTATCGATTGTTTGGAATACTTTGCAAAAGAGCTGGAAATTCCGCTCACACTTCGCGAGTTGGGTGCAACCGAAGATATGTTGACCAAGATCGCCGAAAGTACCTATGAGGGCGGCGGGTATAAACATATGACGCATGAGGACATTTTGAATGTGCTGAAAGCGTGTTTTTAATGGGACATGAAAAAAGACAGCGAACGTAAAATGATGAGGTGCCGTAACGAAGGTTTTGAAAAGAAGTGGTAAAGACAATCGGT
>CAYNXA010000170.1:0-4632 GCA_964401015.1 uncultured Oscillospiraceae bacterium | reverse complement strand
CAGAGGAGCGAAGCGGTGGCAAGGTGCGGGCGGATGATATCCGCCCCTACAAGGTGAGGGTTTGCGTTGGCACAAATTTCGGAATCCCTCCGTCACGGCTTCGCCGTGCCACCTCCCTTTAGGCAAGGGAGGCTGAAAAAGAGCAAAGCTCCTCGTTCCACACTCCTCATTCCTAATTTCTAATTCCTCATTCCCAATTTTTCACTTCACCTTGCATTTCCGACTTTTCCGCATTTTTTCGGAAAACTTTGCGGGAAACTGTGGGAAACCCCGTATTTTTTCCGCAAAAAGCCCACAAAACCGTTCACATTTCCCCACAAAAAGAAAAACCCGCAAAGACCCGCAATCGATTGCGGAAAACTTTATGTGTGGGTCGTTTCGGAAAATCCACCGAAAATTCCGAAACCGATTTCGGAAAAATATCCCCCTTTTTCCACATTCTTCCGAAAAGGGCAAAACCCCCGAAAATCAAGCGTTTTCACTCGCTTTTTCCGACTTTTCCGCAAAACCCGCACCCCCTACTGTTACTACTGCTAACCCTATTTATAGATTATAAATTATATGTGTGTGCACCTGCGGTGAGCGTTCCCGCCCCTGCGGGGTACCACCTCTCTATAAGGCCCCTTGCCTAAAGGGGGCTCCCGCGAAGCGGGTGAGGGATTCTTGAAAATGCAGAATGCAAAATTGGGATGTAAATTTCACCGTTTGCGTTGAATTTTGCGTTAACACAAACCCCAACGCTCCGCAACCTGTAAGGGAGGGGTTCTACCCCTCCCGTCCGCGAAAATTCGTATTATCGTAAATCCCACGAAACGACACATAGGTCATTCCCTACAAGATAAATTGCATATAAGTACAACGATTTTGATTCTTCATTCAAACAAACCAAAAAAATCCGGAAAGGACTTGATAGTATGAAATTTACTGCCGACAAACGCGCTCTCGAAAAGGCATTGCAACCGGTCAGCTACGGTGTTGCGCCGAAAAATACCGATCCGTTATTGGAAGGTATCTTTTGGGAAGCAAAAGACGGCATATTGACCATGTGTTCGTATGACCGCGAAAAAGGTATCCGTACAACTTTGGACGCCGAAGTGATCGAAGAGGGCAGTATTGTCATCGACGCATCGAAAACGGCGGCGATCATTCATTCGTTGCCGTCGGGGCCCGTGACAATCGAAACCGATGAAAATCTGATTTTGAAGATCATTACCGACGAAGCCGATTTTCAAATTTCCGGAAAAGAAGCGAAAAATTTCCCCGGTCTGCCCGATGTACACGGCGATCTGGATTTTACGCTTCGTCAGGACAAATTGCGCGCCATCATCAATCGTACTTTGTTCGCCGTTTCGCAAGACGATTCGAAACCGGTCTATACCGGCTCTTTGATCGAAATCAAAGGCAATTCCATGCGCATTACCGCGCTCGACGGTTTTCGTGTTTCGATGCGTTGCGAAGAGGGACTTACCGAACGGGAAGACCTCGATTTGCGCTTTATCATGTCGGGTAAGGCACAAAACGATCTGTTGCGTTTGATGAGCGATTGTGACAGCCCTGTGTCGGTCAATATGGCAAGAAAACATATTATTGTCACCTTTGATAACGTCTATTTTATTTCTCGTTTGTTGGATGGCGAATTTCTCGATTATCGTAAAAAGATTCCGCCGCAGATCGCCGTAAAAGCCCGCGTCAATACCGCTCGTTTTATCGATTCGATCGAACGTGCCGCACTGATTATCGACGAACGAATCAAAAGTTCGATTCGTTTGTATTTCGACGGTGGTGTCATGACGGTCAATGTTGCCACCATGCTCGGTAAATTCAAGGACGAATTTACGTATGAAACCATCGAAGAGGGCGAACTTGAGATCGGATTCAATCATAAGATCTTGCTCGATGCTCTGCGTGCCGTAAACGAAGAATATATCACGCTCACCCTTTCGCATACCCTCGGTCCCATGCTTATTACGCCCGACGAAAAATCCGAGGGCGATCCCGAACGATTTTTCTATATGGTTCTGCCGGTGCAGTTGAATAAGGGCTAATATATGTCGGCGCACCTAACGGTGAGTATTCCCGCGCCTTTGGCGCGCGCATGGGATTTATGTCGGCGTGTGAATCTTGACAATCCCTCCGTCACGGCTTTGCCGTGCCACCTCCCTTTAGGTAAGGGAGGCGAGAAAGAGGGGGCAGAAAGTGTTGCTTATCCTTTGGAAAAGGGAGAAAAAAAGGGTAAGGTGTAACGAAAAAGAAAAATATGAAACTACAAACTTTAACCCTTGAAAACTTTCGCAACGTCGAAAAACAAACCGTTCGTTTCGGCGACGGTATCCATGTGTTATACGGTGAAAACGGCGCAGGCAAGACAAATTTGCTTGAGGCGGTCTATTTGTTTGCCATTTGCAAAAGTCATCGTACCGTTCGTGACGGCGATTTTGTACGGCGCGGGGAAAAGATCGCGCGCCTTTCGGCGGAATATCGCTCGGAGCTTGACGTTTTGAGCGGAGCGAATCCGTCGGGGAACGACGATGTTTTGTCGCGTCATGCCGAAATTTTATATGCATCGAACGGTTCGAAACGCTTGTTTTACGAGGGCGTCGCGATTCCGCGCGTATCGGAATTTATCGGACGTTTTCGAGCGGTTTTGTTTACGCCCGATCATTTGTCGCTGATAAAAGGAGCGCCCGAATTGCGCCGCAACTTTTGCGATATGGCGTTATGTCAGATTCGACCCGGCTATATTCGCGCCCTTAACGAATATGCGAAAATTTTGAGCCAACGAAATGCGCTTCTCAAAAATTTCCGTGAAAACGGCGGACGAGGCGATCGCGATCTGTTGGCGGTCTATTCGGAAGCGCTTGCCGAAAAAGGGGCAATCGTATCGCGCCAGCGAATCGGCTTTTGTCGCTATCTCGAAACAACGGCGAAAGCCTTTTATACCGCCATTTCGGGCGGATCGGAAGAACTTTTGATCCGCTATTACGGCAGTATTCGACCCGATGAAGCAAAAGACCCGTCCGATACCGAGCTGAAAGAACGACTGCGCGAATTGTACAGCAACAATATCGATGCCGAAATTCGACAGGGAACGACCAAATACGGTCCCCATCGCGAAGATATTTTGTTTTTTATGGAACAGGAACCGACCGCCGATGATCTTTCGACCGAAAAAGCGGAAAAAAATGCGACCGATGAAAAAGCAGACGAAAGTGTTGGCGAAAAAGCCGATAAACTCGAAGAAAAGACCCGCCTTGCAGCCGAATTTGCCGCGCGTACTTTTGCGTCCCAAGGACAACAACGCTCGGTGGTATTGGCATTGAAGCTTGCCGAGGGCGAAATGATAAAAGCCCTTTGCTCGGAATATCCCGTTTATTTGTTCGATGATGTTTTGTCCGAATTGGATAAAGGCAGAAAAGAACGATTTGTCGAATTGTTCGGCGGCAAACAAGTGATCCTTACCTGTTGTGACGGGGCGGCGATCGAATCGATCGGCGGTACAAAAATATTGGTGCGGGCAGGGAAGTACACCTAACTCACCTAACGGTGGGTGACCCCGCCCCACTCTCTCTTTATAGCCCCCTTGCCTAAAGGGGGCTCCCGCGAAGCGGGTGGAGGATTCCACGATAACGTGAAGTTTCATTGCCTGTCTCCTCTGACGAGGGAGGCAAGGGTAAACAGATTCATCCCGCCCCGATTTTTCACATCACAAAGAAAGGTACCGTTATGGCATATACAACCTATTCTTCCGGTTTTTCGAAAAAGCGTGCCGAAGCCGACAAAGCGGCACAATCGGTCACGAATTTGCGCGATCGTATCAAAAGCGGTTCGTTGGCGGGGGTCTATCTTTTTCGCGGGGAAGAAGAATATTTGAAACGCTATTATTACGGCGAACTGAAAAAAGCGGCGGGGGACAGCTCGAATATTACCGAATTTTATGCCGAATCGTTTTCGTTTTCGGAATTTTACGATGCCTTAACAACAGCGCCCGATATCGATTATTCGGGCAGTTTTTTTGATGAACCGACCGATTCGAAACAAAAAACCTATCGAATCGTCCGCGCTTTTGACCCAAAACTTTCATCACTGACGGCAAAAGAAGAAGAACGCTTTCTTTCGTTGTGTAAAGAGCCGCTTGACGCGGTGATCGTGGTTTTGTATTTTTCCGCCGCCGAGGACGAAAAGAAATTTTCGCGCGGGTTCCTCAAAAAAATAGCCGAAGCGGCAAACGAAACGGTTTTTTTGCATGAATCTCCGGGCAGTCCGAAATTGCGTAAATGGGTGCAAAAACATGTTTCGTCGGCAGGTGCCCTTATCGACGATCGAACCGCCGAATATTTTTTGACCGCCGTCGGCAACGATATGACGACTCTTTCGTTTGAACTCGAAAAATTGACGGCGTATAAACGAACCGTCGAAAATAAGACCGTCACCTTTGACGAGATCGACCGCATTTGTATTCGTACCGATGAAGCCAAAATCGAAGAATTGTCCGACGCGCTGTTCCGCGGCGATCTGGGAAAAGCCGAAAATGCGCTGACTCTTTTGCTTCGTGAAAAAACGTCGGAAACCTATATTTTGGGCGCTTTGGCGGGACGGATCGCACAACTTTGCGGGGTGCAGACTTATCGGGAC
>CAYNXA010000169.1:0-4651 GCA_964401015.1 uncultured Oscillospiraceae bacterium | reverse complement strand
ATGAGGATATAGGGGAGATAGGCAAGCCAGCCGGGAACACGCGTCGGCGGCTCAAAGTCATAGCTTTCGATGATACCGTCGGCGGCTTGCTGTTTGTACAGATCACCGACATCCATGTAAAACATATCGGGACTGCGCAATTCATACACGACTTGCGTATCGCTTTCACCGTTTTCACCGCGAAGTACCATGGTCAAACGGTTGCTGTTGTCCAGCTCGAACGCTTTGACCCGTTCGTCCTCGAAATATTGTATAACATCGCTGTAAGTAAGCGGTTCTTGCTCGACGCTGTTCATGACCCAAGTTGTTGCGACGATCATGCCGATGATCATGACAACGTAAAACAAAATGATCCGTAGGTTCTTATTCATCAATTACACTATCACTCCTTGCAGAATTCTGAGTTTTGCGCTGTATAAAACGCGATCGAAAGGGTGCGTGCGTCGGTCGGTTTTGGTGCCGCGCCGTCGCGGGGAACACGGAAAAAGGGAACACATAAAATTCCGTTTGCATCGCAGACGACCGGAATTTGCGATCGCAGATCGATCGGTATGCGATGTTCGGAATAAACCTTTTTCAAAAGTCGGTGCATGCCGCCGATCGCCAATCGATCTTCGGCTTTGCGCGAGCGCGCATACAGACTCCCTACGATTATATCACAACGACAGTCGATTTTTTCATATAATTTGTAAACATTATTTTCAAATTTCAACACATTCGGGAACGCCGACGCCGCAGAAGTCGCTTCACCCGCAGATGCAGACGGAATTTTTTCGGAATAGGCGACGTGAACCAAAAAAGAGGGGTTGACGACAGTATACCCCGATTTTAAGGAAATATTGAAATCGCCCGCAAACGGTTCCGTGTTGTCGGCGGTGGATTGCTTGCCGTCGCATGGAAAAAGACGCAAATATCCGTCTTGAACGGTTGCACGATAGGCGGGAAGGTCGACATAAGAACAGTCGGTTCTTTCGGCTTTATGCGCATTGACAAGCGCATAAAGGGCGTCGATGTGCTTTTGCGACAGGCGACTTTGAATGCGTGCTTTGCAGTAGGACAGAAGATACCGTTTCGCAAGCGGAACGGAAAGGACAGAAAGCAATTCGACCGAAAGTGCGTCACCGACATCGGGCATATCGGACGTCGATTCGAGCGAGCGATCGACAGCACAAAGTCGTTCTTCAAAGTACCGCTTATCTTCGGTTGCCGCCGCGCTCAAGCGACCCAATGCCTGTTCGAGAGCGGGATTCAGACGTTTTGCGGAGGGCAAAAGCGTATGACGGATATAGTTTCGATCGTATTCGAGCGAAAAGTTGGTTTCGTCGGTAACGAATTCTTCGTCTAAGGCGGCAAGATAGGCTTCCACTTCGTCACGTGTCCGTTCGCGAAGCGGACGAATAATATTGCCGCGACAAAAAGGAATCCCGCTCAATCCGTCGGGCGAACAGCCTTTGATCAAATTAAAGAAAACCGTTTCGGCATTGTCCGACAGCGTATGTGCGGTTGCGATTTTGGTAAAGCCGTTTTCGGCACAAACTTTATGCAAACAGGCATAGCGCGCTTTTCGCGCAATTTCCTCGGTACTGCCTTTCTCGGTACGGCAAAGAAGCGGCACGTCGACATTTTGCGAATAAAAAGGAATTTTCAGTCGCTTGCACAGCGTACGGCAGAATTCTTCGTCCCGTTCGGCAGAGCCTTTCCGAATATGATGATTGACGTGACACGCCGCAATCGATAGGTCATAAACGTCGGTAAGAGCACACAACGAAAACAACAGCGACACCGAATCGGCACCCCCCGAAAGTCCGAGCAAAACGCGATCGTTTTGCCGTAAAAGACCGTGACGGTCGATCGTTTGGGCAACGGCTTTTTCAAAGCCGTATATCGCCTTAGCTTTCTTCATGAGACGTATCCACGGAAATAAATTTGGTATACTGACCGTACCAGCCGAGATCGGTCTTGCCAGTCGCACCGTGACGGTTTTTGGCGATGATCACCTGCGCCACGTTTTCTTTGGCGGGGTCGTCTTTGTAATAATCCTCACGGTACAAAAACATAATAACGTCGGCATCCTGTTCGATCGCGCCCGAATCGCGCAAGTCGGACGCCATCGGTGTTTTGTCGGTTCGTCCCTCGACGCCGCGGTTCAGCTGAGCACACGTGATGACCGGCACTTTGAGGTCTTTTGCCAAAAGCTTTAAGTTTCGGGAAATTTCGCCGATCTCTTGCACACGGTTGTCGTTTTTGGTATCCGATTGCATAAGTTGCAAATAGTCGATGATGACAAGCCCCAGATTTTTTACACGGCGAAGCTTTGCTTTCATACCGGTCACGGTAATGCCGGTCGTGTCATCGATGAGAATATCGGTTTCGGAAAGCACAGCCGCCGCACGGGCAAGATTTGCCCAATCGTTATCTTCCAACTCGCCGTTTCGCATTTTGTAACTGTCGATCAAGGCTTCACTGGACAACATACGGGAAACGATCTGTTCGTTTGACATTTCCAAAGAAAAAATGGCGACCGCCTTTTTTTGCTTACAGGCAACGTTTGCCGCAATGTTCAAACAAAAAGCCGTTTTACCCATACCGGGACGTGCGCCGACGACGATCAAGTCGGACTGTCCCATACCGATGAGCATTTTATCGATTCCGCTGAAATACGTCGGAATACCCATAGCCGCTTCGCGGTCGGTGATCAGCTCTTGTAAATGGGCGTAATGATGAACGATGACGTCGCGAATGTGGGCAAAGCCCTTTGTGTTTACGTCGGACGCAATGTTAAAGATCTTTTGTTCGGCGCTGTCAAGGATCTGTGACACGTCCCCCTCGCCGTTATAGCCCATTTCAGCAATCTCATCGGCGGCATGGATCAGCTTGCGAAGCATGGATTTGTCGCGAATGATCTTGGCGTAATCGGTAATATTGGCGGCGGACGGCACGGAATTGGCAAGCAACATAACGTAGCTTTTTCCGCCCGCTTCGTCATAATCGCCCGATTTGACCAAAATGTCCAGCAAGGTCACCACGTCAATGTTGCGACTTTGCAGGAACAACGTTTGCATCGCTTCGAAAATGCGCGCGTTTTGTTCCAAATAAAAATCGTCCGAACGTATGATGTTGGCGACATCCTTAAACCGTTCGGGATCGATCAGTAAGGCGCCGAGCAACGACTGTTCGGCCTCCATGGACATGGGGAGGCGACGCGCCGTGTCGACGGTGATCCGTTCGTCTGCCATCGATTCGGTCCTTTCAGTCTTTGGATGCGACAACTACGGAAAGCTTTCCGACAATGTCGGCATGAAGCTTTACGTTGAGCGTATACGAACCGTACGATTTAATGGCATTGTCCAATTCGATTTTACGTTTGTCGATATCGATGTTGTGCTGTTTTTTCAATTCTTCGGCAATTTCTTTGGCGGTGATGGCGCCGTACAGACGCGAATCGGCACCCGAACTTGCGTAGATCTTAACGGTAATCGATTGGAGCTTTTCGGCATTTTCCTGTGCCTGTTTCTTTTCTTCGGAAAGACGATGCTGTTTTGCTTCGTCTTTGGTTTTGATTTCGTTCATAACGGCGGGTGTCAGTTCGGCGGCAAGTTTACGGGGGAAGAGAAAATTGCGCGCATAGCCGTCGGAAACCGAAACAACGTCGCCTTTTTTGCCTTGTGCACGAACGTCTTGCAATAATAATACTTTCATGATGATACCTCCGATGTGGTTTTAATTAGATTTTTTATAATTTGTGTGTTTATGCGTGTTAAAATTTTCGACCGGCGCAGAGCGTACGGCGGTTTGTTTTACGAAAGCGTAAAAACTTTGCGAATACACGGCCCGCTTTTAACGGACGGTTTTTTGTTCTTCCAGATAGCGGTCGATTGCGCCTTTGAGTTGTTCGATTGCTTGTGTTGTCGTCACGCCGCGCAAAACGGCACCAGCCGCGTCGAAATGTCCGCCGCCGCCGAGCGATTCGAGAATCAACTGGACATTTACAGTGCCGTTTGAGCGGGAAGAAATGTTGACGTCATCCCCGATCGGTGCCAGAACAAAAGAAGCTTCGATGCCGACAATGTTCAGCAGACGGTCGGCGCTTTTGGAGGAAACCAACTTGATCTGACTGGGGGCTTCCGACGTACTTTCACACGACGAAAGAATGAAAACTTCCCGATAGATCGAAAGATTGTTTTCCAGTCGCGCTTCCAAAAGAAAATCGTCGTAGCCGGTGCGGAAAAAACTTTGCGCATTACGCGGCTCGGCACCTTGCGAACGAAGAAACAGGGCGGCACTGAATGTTTTGGTACCGGTGTTTTTTCGGAAATTGTCGGTGTCCAACAAAATTCCCGCAAACAAAAGCTCGGCTTCGATTTTTGTCAATGTTCCTTGCGGAACGGCATATTCGACAATTTCGGAAAGCAATTCGGATGCCGAAGAAGCCGACGGTTCGATATACGAGAGCTTCGGTGTTACGGCATATTCTTCTTGTGTTTTGCGATGATGATCCAAAACGACAAGCGAAAGACAGTTTTCGTAAATTTCGCGCGATTCGAACAATTCGGGATTGTTGACATCGCAAACGATAAGCAACGTGTCCGAACGCAATTCGTCTTGTGCCGTCGGTGCATCACAGAAAAGCGAGCTGTAATAGGTGTGACCG
>CAYNXA010000168.1:0-4669 GCA_964401015.1 uncultured Oscillospiraceae bacterium | reverse complement strand
AGCGTATCGGTATCGATACGCTCCACTTTTTATATATCGAAATGTGTAATAAAGTACGAATGTTTTTACAGTGCGGACAAGAAGCCGTACAGGCGCTTTGCGAGCTTTTCGGCGCCGGCGTCGCTCGGATGCAAACCGTCGGGCATATATTTTTCGCGAATGATATCCACTTTCGGTTGCAATCCCGATGTGCGGAACAAATCGAGCACCGGCAAGCCATAATATGAAGCGACTTCGATGATCATATCGACATAATCGACCAGCGGCAAGCGATCGACGATACCACATTCGTTGGTCGTGGCATTTTCGGACAGACGATGCAAAGGTGTCATGAATACGATTTCCGCTTCGGGATACTTTTCGATCAATTTTTGACACAAAACGTGCATGGCACCGTAAAAGGTGTAAACATCGCGGCTGGCAAAATCTCCGACTGCCGCGTCGCCGTGACCGAAATCGTTGGTGCCGCCGAATACGACGATAATGTCGGCATCTTTTTGCATATCATCGGCACGTTCTACAAAATCGCCGTCGAAAACGGGATTGGGGCTCGGATTGGTTTGGCGGGCGATACGTGTGCCGCCGATGCCGTAATTGACAACGTTTGCACCCGAAATGCGTCCGAATACCGATACGTAATTGTTTTCGGAACAGCTTGTTCCGTGTCCCTCGGTGATGCTGTCCCCCAAAAAGAGGACGGTTTTTCCTTGAAGTTCCATTGTGTTTCCTTCCTTTCAAGTGCGCAAAGCGCATTTAGCTGAGTCCATTATAACGCACTTTCTTTTTAAAGTCAAGCAAAAGACTGTTGCGTTTTGCGATTTGCGGATGCGCGGTACACATGCCGAACACTTAAAATCCGATATACGTCGGAGCGCCGCGAAAATTTTGCCGTGGGTTGGGAGTTTTCAAAGTCCGTTGGGACGAAGAAAACTCGGTTATGCGCGTGCGAACACTTAAAATTTGATATACGTCGGAGCGCATACGGTCAGGGTTTACACGTCCCGCACGGCGTATAGCCATCGGCGATCAATTCCTCTCGCGACCCGACGTAATCGCGCCGATTGGCTTGTGCCATGCTTTTCGCACCGCCGCAAGTCGTACGATGAAATTTTTTCGACTTGATATTGAGAATATATTCGTCGCTCGTGTCCTCCGTAATCGGCGCTTTTTCGCTGGATTCGTCGGGCAAAAGTTCGGATTTCTCCGACGAAAAGGTTAAATCGGCAATCTCTGTGCTTTCTCCGGTCGCATAATCGATGGAAATGCCCGGCTGAACGTTATAACAGAAGATACAAAAGCAGATAGCTTCGCCCGCATCTTCCACCGACATGGCTTCCAACAACACACCGTCGGCAAGCAGATTGTCCCCGTCAAACAGCGGTGTTGCCCGATAAAATACATGTACATTTTCGTTTTCTTTGATATAATCCGCTGTCAGATTTTCAAACGGCAACATGCCCTCGACATTCATATAGCGCGTGCCGGTAATCAAATTTTTCTCGTTGGCATTTTCGGCGGTTAATTGATAGGCGATCAAATGACAGCGATTGTACAAATAGCCGCCGTCGACGCAATCGTAACGTATGGTTTGCCACCCGCTCGGTTTCACCGAACCGATACTGCCGCGTTTTTCGGTCGGCATAAGCTCGCGCGAAAGACAGGCATACGCACCCGTACACCGTCCCCATTCGTCCAGCTCGCCATAGCTTTCAAACGGAACGGTCGTCAACGAATCGACCGAAAAATACGGCACATTGTCATGAACCGCCGTGTACGGATAGCCGACGTAAGGAGGGATTTCCGAAAGCGAAAGCGTTACGCGCTCGTCGCGCAAAAAGGCTTCGAGATCGAACGATTCGGAAACACCTGTCGTGTTTTGCTCCTCGGAAAGGTCACTGCCCGTATCGCGCGGCTTGAAAAGTTCGTATGGTTCATCCGACACGGAAACGTTTGCTTCATGCTCGGTTATTTCCGACCCATTCGTTTCTTTTTCGCCGAATTCTTGTTCGTTCGGGATAAAAGCGTCAAACCGATCACCGCGCGGGTTTTCCGACAGCTTGTCCGAATCGACACAGCCGAAGGTCGGGAAAAGAAGAAGCGCCGCCGACAAAAGCGCCGCCCGTCGTTTTCGGGTTCGGGCAAGCGCCGCAAGCGGCACAAAAAGCCCCTTGATTTTTCGAAGCGATCGCATAAACGATTCCTTTTTCATAAACATCCCTTTCTCGGCTTGCCCGACGGAAACGCGTGTTTTGCATACATTTTACCACATGCCCCAACATTCTTCTTGCCGAAACGTTCGCCTCGCATGTGGTCGAGTTTTCTTTGTCCTTGCGGACTGCGAAAACTCCCGACGTTTCGTGTATATTTTACCACAGTTTCCCGCAAAAGTCCACCCTTTCGGCTCCCGAAAGATTTCGGTAAAGCCGATTGACAAGCTTTTTTCGGTTTGTTATAATGAAAGCGTGGAAATTCCCGCCGCACGGGCAGCCTGTCGTCCCTGCGGCTTGCGCAATAAAATCCGAAAACGCATCTTCGCACTTTCCCTTTGCCCCTCGTTCCCCGACCGTTGGTCACAACATTTTTGCGAAAGGAGGACTCTTCGGCATGAAACGACCGCTTGTTTTTCTTTGTGCCGTCGGACTAGTCGCGACCTTGTGTTTGCGGGTGGGAACAGGGTTTGTGTTGCTTTCGTGTGCGCTTTTTCTCGGCGCTTTGTTCGCCATTTATCGTCGAAAGTTTTCCGCCTGTCGGCGCGCCGTTTGCTTTTTGGCAATCGGTACCGTGATCCTTTCGCTGTATCCGCTGTGTTTTGAAGTCCTTTCGCTTTCAAAAGATACGCGGCTGTGTGAGCGCGCCGCCGCCGAACTTTTGCCGTCGGTCGTTTCGGATCCTTCGTCGGCTTCCGTGCCGTATTTTTACGGTCAAGTGGTCGGCGTATCGGTCGGCGAATTCAAAACCGCCGTGTATTTTCGTCCGTACGATGACCGTTTTTCGTCCCGGAAATGCGTCTTTTATGCCGATTCGGACAAAACAATTCCCGCCCTTTTCGACACGGTGGGCGTCAGCGGTTTTGTTCGTCCGCTTTTGTATGCCGATTCTTCGGATTCGAATGATTCTTTTTCGACCTTATCGGGATGGACCGATTCGCATTTGTCGGTGTTTGCACCCACTCATGCTATTTCCCGTTCGACGCTGTCGCGTTATGCCGACGGTGTTCGCCTATTTGTCGATGCGGTCGAGTATGAAATTTTTCCGAACGAGAGCGGGACAGCGGTCGGGTTGCGCGCACGGGTCGCGCGGTATCTGCGCTCTTTTTTCGATTCGGTATGCGACGGCGATACGGCGGCGCTGTTTACGGCATTGACGGTCGGCGATCGAAGCGGTATTTCCGACGAACGGCAAACTTTGTATGCTCGTGCGGGTATCTTGCCGTTTTTGTGCATATCGGGTTTACACGTTATGCTTTTTGCGGGCAGTTTCGAAAAACTGCTGTCTCTTTTGCGCTTGCCGAATTTTGCAAAACTGCTCGTTTTGTTGCCGTTTCTGCTGTTTATCGGGCTTGTCGGCGGGGCAAGCGGTTCGGTTTTGCGTGCGTGTATCATGGCGGCGATCTTGTGGATCGCGCAACATTTGCGGCGTGATTACGATTCTTTGTCGGCACTCGCGGCGGCATTTTTGCTCTTGTGGTTGCAAAATCCGTATATGCTCTTTGACCTCGGCACGCAACTTTCGTTTGCCGCGACGGCAGGGCTTTCGTTCGCTTCCGAATTGCGCGGGAAATTTACGTTTTCTTCCTCGTCGATAATAAAAGAACGTATCTTTTTCTCGCTGTGCGGTTCGTTGTATGCGTCGGGCTTCACGGCGCTGTTGTGTACCTCCGCCACCGATTATTTTTGTCTGCTCGCTCCTTTTTCGAATTTATTTGCGGGCGTGTTCTTTACGCCCGCCATGTATTTGATTTTGTTTGCATCGCTGACCGCCTTTCCGTTTCCCGCGGCAGCGGCGATCGCCGCCAAAGGTGCGTCTTTGCTTTTGCGCGCGTTCGAAGCGCTTGCGGCATTGTTTGCCGCTTTTTCGGGAGGCGGCATGGAAATCGCCCTTTCCGAAAGCCCGCTGTTTCCGCTGTTGTCGGCAACCGCATGGATTCCGATCGCCTTTTTGTTTTTCGCGACGATTTGCGGAAATTCCGAACAAGAATCGCGCGCCGCTTTTCGGACGGCATTCTTCCCGTATCCGCTTCTTATCCTTTGGGAGATTTTCGTGCGGCAATAAGTATCCGCCGGTGTGGATGTGAAGTTGTGCTTACGGCACGGTGAAGTGTCCGCCGGTGCGGATGTGAAGCTATGCCTATACGGCACGGTGAAGTGTCCGCCGACGCGGATGTGAAGTTGTGCCTGTGGCACGGTGAAGTATCCGCTGACGCGGATGTGAAATTATGCCTACGGCATAGTGAAATATTGTGCTGTCGCACAATGTGAAATTAAGTGCGCCGCACACTTTCTCGGAAACTTCACTGTCCGCAGGACAACTTCACTTGCAAAGCAGCCTTCTCGCGCCGAAAGGCGCACTTAGTTAAAAAACGACAGATTCCTCTCGGAATCTGTCGTTTTTTGGTGGAGCATAGGGGACTTGAACCCCTGACCCCCACACTGCCAGTGTGATGCGCTCC
>CAYNXA010000167.1:0-4688 GCA_964401015.1 uncultured Oscillospiraceae bacterium | reverse complement strand
GTAATGTTCATACGGCCGCCGCCCGATGCGATGGCAAGATCGAACGAATCGTCGCGCATCGATGCCAAAAATTCTTCGAAAGGACGAACATAGTCAAGCGCCGACGTTTCGCCGACGTCACGTCCGTCCAACAAAATGTGAACGCGAACGGTTTTTACGCCGTCTTTCTTTGCTTGTTCGATCATGGCTTTGAGATGGTCGATGTGCGAGTGAACGTTGCCGTCCGAGAAAAGACCGAGAAAATGCAGTGTCTTTCCGGTTTCGGCAACCGAAACAATATCTTTCCATGCGTCGGACGCGAACATAACACCCGACGAAATGGACTTCGAAACAAGCTTTGCGCCTTGGTCGAAGATCTGACCCGAACCGAGGGCGTTGTGACCGACTTCGGAGTTACCCATATCTTCGTCGGAGGGAAGTCCGACGGCAACGCCGTGCGCCTTGAGCTTGAGCATGGGATATTTTTCCATCAACATGGAAAGGGTGGGGGTCTGCGCGTTTTTCACGGCGTTGCCCGCCGAATCGGGTGCCAGTCCCACGCCGTCCATAACGATGATGAAAGCGGGACGCGTGTAAGCTTCGGGTGCGTCGGTCTTAAAAGTGAGCTTTTTGAGTTCGTTCATGTTTTTTGCCTTTCTTGACTTTATTTGATATATTGTTTAACGATTTTCAGGGCGTTGTCCGAATCGCCCGCAATTACCAAGGCAACATAGTCACCGTCGGTGCAGAGGGACACGTTCTTTGCTTTTTCGTATTCGGCGGGGACGTAGTCGATATATTCGGCTTTGAGGGTCTCCAAATAGTCGTTGAGTGCCGTTTGAACGCCCTCACGGTCGGCATTTTCGGCATATTTCGCAAGAAAAATGCGTTCAATGCCCGGATATTGGTCGGCACACGCCGCGTACATTTCGACAAAATTTTCGGCATCGACTCCGAATTGCAAGGATATTTCATCGTCATCGGTCAGCGTGTACATGGCGGGGAACGACGCGTTTTCGAGTAAATCGTTTGCGACGGTATTGAGTGCAAACACGTCGGTTTCAAGTGTGTCGCTGTCGCCGTTTTGGAGTGTTTGATCGTCCGATTGATCGGGGTCGATGTTGTTTTTTCGCGTGCTTTGGCAGGAGTTGAGCGCTGTTGCAAGCAACAGAGCCGACAGCAACGCAAGTATGGTGCTTTTTTTCATATTGTTATACTTCCTTTTTTGTTTTATTGAGACGGCGGTATGTTTTGGTCGACACCAGTGCTGTCGGACGGCTCACTGTATTGTGCGGAGTCGGGTATCGTTTCGCTTTCCGCAAAGAAGGCGGCGTCGGTATCGGAAAACACCTCATCGGCAGACGTTTCGGTCGACACCGTTTCGTCCGCATCGTTTGGGACGAAAACTTCGGCGGTCGTATCGTCGGTGGTCGGAAAGCCGCAAGTTTCGGTGAATTCGGGAAAATCCGTCGACGGAACAGTGCCCGTCGCAATCCAAGTGTCGGCGCATGATTCTATGGTCTGCATCCAAACGGCATAGGCGGAATTTGTCAAATGCACGTAATCGTCGCTCGAATAGGCTTCGTCCAAAAAACCGTATTGGTTCAAGAGCGGCGTAACAACGTCGATGAAGTAGGCGTTTCCGTCGTCACAATAGGCTTTCAAGCGAAGATTCAGATCTTGCAACTGATTGCGGTAGGCAAGGGCGGTCGCAGTGTCCATGCAGTGCGGCGAACGGACGGGATAGGTTGTGCTTAAAACGAAGAGGGCGATATTTGGATTCTTTTCGCGAATGTTGTCCAAAAATTCCACATAGTTGTCGTAGTAGGAATAGGGAGCGACGCGGACGTCGTTCAATCCGAGAGATACGAAAACTTTGTCGGCACCGTCCAAGAGCAGCGCATCTTCGACTTTCATTTTCTCGCCGTTATAGATTGGGTGGTAAGAATTCGGTCCGACATCGGACAGCGCGTGCCGAGCGGAAAAACTTGTGACGGTAAGGAAAGTAGAGGAAGAAGCAAGCGTTTTGTTGCGATTGGAGTATAAATCGAAACCGTACATAACCGAATCGCCGACAAACGCCGCGTTTTCAAAAAAATCTTCGATCGTTTCGACAGGCTCGATCGATTCGTCCGATTTCTCGCCGTTCGTGTCACCGTCGGACGGCTCATTCTCGAATTCGGAAACGGTCGGTATGGTTTCCTCGTCGGTCGTATCGTTTTCGGAAAAGACGTTTTGTTCGCCGTTCGGCGTTTCGTCCGTGTCGTCGATCGTCGCGCGGCGGTCGGCACAAGAAGCGAACAAAAGAAGCGCCGTAAGGAGCAGGGTGGGGAAAGTGTATTTTTTCAAGTTCGGTACCTCTGTTACGGATCGTGATAGGCGGGTTTTCCCGTAATCGTTGCCGCAAGGCAACAAAATATACGGTAAGGCTATACGTTCTATATCGTGCCGCAAGCGTATTGCCGATGTGTGAGCCGCAAAAGCTTGCGCAAAAATCGTTGATTCTATTATAACATTTTTTTTGAGGCAATTCAATATGAAAAACGCGATTTTCGGACAAATTTTGCTTGAATCCGCCACATTTTTTTCGTTCATGCCTTTTCGAAAAACCGATTGACTTTTTTATCGGTTTGCGGTACAATATAGCCGTGAACATAAGAAGTACACGTAAGATATTTTCAAAATGAACGATCGCCTCGGTCGTTTGACGAAATAAACTTAAAACGGAGGAGCATCTATGCTGAAACAGAACGAATCGGTCAGTCTTTCGATGAATTACGGTGAATATATCACCGAAGTAAAATGTGAGGGCAAACTGCTCGTCCGAAAGCTTGCCTGTATATGCGGAACGCTTCTTGTTTTTCTGCTCGGCTCATGGGCGGTCATGGGCGGTATTATCAACGCGCCGACATTGGAACTTTTGGTACTCGGCTTTTGCGGTATCGGCTTTTTCGCTCTTTCGGGTTGTTATAAGATCGAATACGAATATATCGTCGCCTCGGCGCAGATCGAATTTGACGCCGTGTATCGTCAGCACCGACGCAAAGAGCTTTTTACCCTTTCGCTCGACAAGGTCGAACGCATAGCCCCCGTAAATGCGGAAACCGAAAAATTCATCGCTTCCCGTACGTCCGCCAAGCAATACGATTTTTGCTCGTCGAAAAAATCACCCCGCCGCTATTTTCTCTGCTATCGCGACGGTGCCGACGAAAAAATCGTTTTCTTCGATGCCGTGTCGAAAACATTGGATGTGTTGAAATTTTATCGCAGTTCGATTCTGGAGATCGACAAAGAAATTTACGATATGTGAGATGAGAAAAGCGGCGCGGAAAGCGCCGCTTTCACGTTAGCGAAAATCGACCGCGCGCAAAAGCAGTTGATCGAACAGCTCCCAAAAACCGATACGTTCGACTCCGTTGCGGGCGGTCAGCTCGATTTCGGCAATTTCTTCGCCCGAAAGACTGTAATGCAGTTTTCCGATAACATCGCCTTGTCGGATCGGCGCACAAACGCTTTCGGGCAATTCGGGCACACATTCCACCAGTTTGTCGCGCCCTTTCGGCAACAGGATCGAATTGTTTGTTCCGTCAAGCGTAAGAGTCTTTGCTTTTCCGCCGCGGACGGCTATCTGCGGAATTTCCGATACATCGATGCGGTATACCGTAAAATTCGAAAAGCCGTAATTCAATAACTTTTTGGCGTCCTCAAAACGATGATCGCTTGTGTCGGCTTTCATAACAACGGCAATCAAGTCCATGCCGTCGCGGCTTGCCGTTGCCGACATACAATAGCCGGCAGAAGAAGTAAAACCGGTTTTCATACCGCTTGCGCCCGGATAAAAACGGATAAGTTTGTTGGTGTTCGTCAGCCCCATGGCACCGTCGCGCAACGAATCCATCCAAATGGTCGTATAGGTAAACACATCGGGATATTTCATCAACTCGCTTGTCATAACGGCAATATCGCGCGCACAGGTATAGTGATTTTCGGCGGGAAGCCCCGTACTGTTGGCAAAATGTGTGTGCGTCATACCCAATTCGCTCGCACGCTCGTTCATTTGCGACACAAAGGTTTCCTCACTGCCCGAAAGATGTTCCGCCATGGCAACGGTGCAGTCGTTCGCCGACACGACGAGAATGGCTTTCAGCATTTGATCGACCGTCATTTGTTCGCCCGCTTCCAGCCAGATTTGCGAACCGCCCATTTCGGCTGCCGCCGTGCCTGCGGTAACGATATCGTCTTTCGAAAGGCGTCCGTCGGCAATCGCTTCGTAAATCAAAAGCACCGACATGATCTTCGTAACCGATGCGGGTTCCAATTCGGTATCGGCGTTTTGCTCATACAGTATTTCGCCCGTGGACGGCTCCATCAAACACGCCGAAAAGCTGTTCAGTTCCATCACGACGCTGCTTTTTACCGTCAAAGTTGCCGACGGCAATGCGAAAGCGGAAAAAACAAAAAACGGAATAAGACAACAAAATATAAGTGCAAAAGAAAGACAACCGGACAGCGAACGTTTCATAAATCCTCCGAAACAAATAGAGTTTTGTAGTATTTTATGGAATTGTTCGCGTTCTTATGCTCTTTTGCGAATTTTTGCCGAAAATGTGTTGCAAACCGTGGGAAAACATGCTAAAATGTAAAAAACGAAAAACGCTTGTAACGATACGGAGCGGAGGGAGTCTGTTGTGAAAAAAGCCTTGATAACC
>CAYNXA010000166.1:0-4703 GCA_964401015.1 uncultured Oscillospiraceae bacterium | reverse complement strand
TCTGCGAAGAATGCTTTTCCTCCAGCATCGGCCCCAGCAAAAGCAGATAGCTCATGTTTCCAATCAAGTGCGCCCAATCGGCATGTCCAAAGATATGAGTAAATGCTCTTACCCAAGTCATTGGTGATAAAAGTGCCGAATGATAGGTCATAAACACCAGTCTTCCGGAAGCTCCTGCAGTAAGATAATTCAGTAAGGTGGCAACAGCACTTATCGCCACCAAACTGAGTACTACCGGTGCATTAAATGTAATTCGTAGTTTTTTCTTATTCATAGGCTAATTATCTTGAGCCTGCTTCAAGCAGAGCCTGTTTTAATTCATCCTCAATCTTGCCAAGCTCCTCTGTTGCCTCTGCACGTCTCTTAGATCCTTCCTCGTGGATTTTAACAACCTCGTTGATGGATGTAATAATATCTGCATTTACCTTTCTCAACGTCTCGATATCAACAATTCCTCTCTCTGACGCAATAGCAGCATCAATTGCTCCCTGCTTAAGAGTCTCTGCATTACGCTTAAACATTTCATTTGTCATCTCATCAACAGCACTCTGAGCATTAAGAGCTCTGGTAGTATGCTCTATACCAAGAGCAAGTACCATCTGATTTCTCCAAAGCGGAATTGTGTTGATAACATCAGAACGAAGCTTATCTACTACCTGCTGATCTGCGTTCTGAAGAAGTCTGATCTGAGGTGCCATCTGGATTGATACAAGTCTCGTGGTCTCCAAATCATAGATTCTCTTCTCGAATCTCTTGCAAGCATCATCATAATCTCTATACATTTGAACATCTAACTGATCCTGTGTAGCTTCAGCCTTCTCGCGAAGCTCAACCAGTTTAGTACTTCTTGCAAGTTCAAGAGCCTTCTTACCGGCAATGATGTACATAGTCAGTTCCTTGTAAAACTCTAGGTTCATATCATACATCTGATCAAACACATATACATCTTTGGTAAGTACCTGTTGATGCCTCTGAAGATCCTTCTCAATCTTCTTGATGTTTGTCTCGGCACTTTCGTAATTTGCAATTACATAAGTAACCTTCTGTTTTCCTTTCTGGAAAAACCCAAGAAGACCTTTCTTCTGTGGAGCAATTGTACTATTAATTGCCACTCTTAATTCTCGAAGGCTGTCACCGACATCACCAAACTCTTTTGTTTTAACGGTTCCTGTAATTGAAGAAGAGAATGTAGAAATTCCCTTCTGTGCACTTGAGCCATAAGAGTTCACCATTTTTACATTAGAAATATCAATCTGCTTAACAAATTCCTCTACCTGCTTCTGCTCTTCAGGAGAAAGCATAGATTCATCTACCGATCCTGCTGCCGCAACTGTACCTGTACCAGACTCTGTGATATCCATCTTGCCAAGTGAAGGCTCCATAAAGGACATATCATACTTCTTTTCTTCTGGATTCAGTGTTAGTGTTGGAGTCTTTACGCCTCCTGCTTCCTGTTCCATTGTTTCTTTTACATCGCTCATTCGTGTTCCCTCCAATACTAATTAATCTTAAAGTTCGGATCTACATAACCATCCTGGCTCATCAGACTCTCCAAAGCTTTTGCCTTTGCCTTAATTTCTATCGATGCAAACTTATAAATTTCATCCACTTTATCATTAACAGCAATTAATAATTTACTTGCTGCATCGAGTACTTCTCTTTCTGTCTCTGAAAGAATCTTTTCTCCTATGCCGACATCCAAATATTCTATATATGTAGCTGTCAGCTGCAACGCCTCTGGTATGTAGTATTCATAAAACTGATACATATCCGGCTCATAAACCTCAGCGAACTTATCTATGGCTTCCTGTAGAATTGGCATTCGAACTATCAATTCTTTATACAGGTCATCCATCTTCTCGGGAAGTTCACAATTTCGCAACAACCTACAGGCCTGCGTATAATCCAGTAATTTCTGTTTCTGAAGCAACTCCTCAAACAACTTCTTATTAAGCTGCGGTCTTCTCAGTCTTACCGGATCCTCGATAACCTTCCCTTGTGTCTCCTCCGAAGTATCTATTTCATTTATCGGCTCTTTTATCTCCAGAATTACTTTCCTTAGTTTAGTCTGTTCATAAAGAGGATTCTGTAGCTTCAAATCATTTGGTTGCTTATATCGTCCGCGCGAATACTCCTCAATAAGTTTTTCGAGTACTTCCCGTTCCAGATCTAAACGCTTCATCCATTCTGGACTCTGCGGTCTAATCCCTAGATATAGATAATACCCAAGAAGAAACGACATCTGCTCATAGTTTCTAACAAACTCTATCAATGAAGATTTTTCTTTTGTACCTAACCTACCAAGCCATTTCCAGAACTGCTTCTCCTGAACTAAATCAAAACAATCCGCAAAATATCGCTTGTAGGAAGTATTCTCCGCAATACAGCTATAATGCCTCTCCGCAGGAGTGAATTCTTCAAGTTTAAAGACTTTTCCCATAAAGGTGTGATAATAAGTATTGCGCGTTTCCTCAGATAATCCAATGTTATCTAATCTCCTGCTAATAGCTGAAATGCAAAAATCCATCCATAACAGCTTGTCATCTATCAGAACAGAATCCTCTCGCTTACTAACCAGTATCTCCTTTTGTTCCTGAAGCTTTCGATACTTAACAATAATATACTTTATAAGATCATTTAATGCTAAATCAGCATATCTTGAATCCTTCAGGCTCTCGGTAAGCCATTTTGCAACCCGTGCATCTGCAAGCCGTCTGGCCTCTTCTTCCTGCTGGGCTTTTGCAAACTCAAGCACATCCGTGTATCTATTCTCTTTTGTACCTTGATAGTCTATAAAGCCCATCAGCCTTTCACCTTCCTACTTGGCGCATTTTGTGAACCAGCTCGTTCTGCCTCCTGTTGCTCTTCCTCCATTCTGGCTGAAAGTCCACAATGCACCATATAATTTTTTCGTTTCTTTAATAATCGGATCAAGTTCTTTTCCACCCACTACCCATAAGGCACCACCTTTTTCTCGTTTATCAAAAACCTCTAAGCCTTTTCCTTCAAGATAAGACACCAAGTCCTTGGTTCCGGATGCACTAACCGGAGATGCCGTCGCTGTGGATGCTGTAACAGTAGTTCTTGACGGTGTAGTTACAGTTGGTCTTGTCACCGGAATCGATGATGATTGAGTAGTTGTTGGCTCACTCGAAAATTTAATTGGAGCCGGTGGCTTAATCTTAAACGGAGTTCCTTCTGTCTCATATAAACGCTCGTCCATATCGGCAATAAATCTGGAACCACCATTTCCCCACCAAGATATCACTAAAATATTCTTAGCTCGTGTCATGGAAACATATACAAGATTTCTCATCTTAATCATATACTGTTCCATCTCTTCTTCATCATCAGTGGTATATTTATAAGGAAAAAATCCCTCTGCAAACATCGGAATAATAACAACATTAAATTCCAAACCTTTTGAACTGAAGGCAGAAGCCACCTTAACACCAGGCTTTGCCATAGAGAAAGTCGATTCCTTTCTTACCTGCTCATGTCTGATATCAGCAGAAGTCAGCCAGTCACTATACAAATCAATCTGACTATTTTTAGCTGCTATCACACCTATTGTCATATTAGGATTTGCCTTCAAATAGGTCTTTATAAGCTCGACAACATACTTTCTCTCAGCTGCTTGATCTTCTAAATGAACAAGCTTCGGTAATGGACCTTCTCTCTCTGGCAACGCTCTCAGATTCTTATCATCCTCATCAAGCTTCTTGTCATTCTTACTTCTCACTGATTCAGCTAAATTATCAATCTGTATCGTAGTACGCATCGACTTTGTAAGCTTCTTTGTTGTCGCTTCAATGCCTAACAACTTAGGTGTCCAATGTTTGCCATGAATCTTCTGATTAGCATCCATAGCTACAATCATATCGCCATCATTTCTGATAAGCAGCATCAACGCCGTCATCTGCGCAAGAGACAAATCCTGTGCCTCATCAATTAAAATATGATCAAACTTATAACTGTCCGGAATCAAATGTCTGTTTCTAATCAAGAACATTGGTTGATCAGCCCAGTCTCCTTGACCTGTAGCAGCTTGATGCGCAAGATAAAAAGTATAAATCTGAAATGCAGTAGCATAGTCAGCACTACTGAAACGATACTTGTTTCCACGACCTTTTCTTTTGTACAAAATATAGGCATCCAAATCGTCCTTACCTATATTCATATCTTTCATCCAATCAAACTCATCCAACCAAAATTCATATGGGAGATCATGAAAACGATGCTTTCCATATTTGGTCTGATGTTTATTCAAGGCCATTTCAACACATTTTAATCTCTTAGGTTTGTCCTTATCCTTTTTATTTGTATTCGGATATGTCTGTCTTGGTGCTTTTCCAATTATAAGCAGCTCATCATATATAGCTTTAAGATAGGAATTCACTGTACTGACAATGACCCCCTCTTCATCTCCACCGTTTACATGCAAAAATTCCTTGGTAGTTGATACCAAAGTATTCTGGAATGTAAAAATAGCCACCTTATTCTTCTGATTAAGTCCATATTTTGCCAGATATTTCTGTGCAATTGCCATAAGCACTAAACTCTTACCGGCACCAGCATAGCCTTTAACCATAAGAGTTCTATCACCTGTGTATTTCAGGCAGGCTTGCTGCTCTGTAGTTAATTCAATTTCCTGATGATAGGCATCATAAAGCTTCTCAGCCATTATTCATCCCTCCGTCTCT
>CAYNXA010000165.1:0-4735 GCA_964401015.1 uncultured Oscillospiraceae bacterium | reverse complement strand
CTAACAAGACTATCTATGTTTGCTCTCGTTGCCTGCGTTCGAACAAAGTTACCCGTGCCGTTTAATTGCGGAAAGGTTCTTTGTGTGTCGAATTGACACGATAAAAATAGACGAAGACGCCCTGTCTTCGTTATTTTTTTCCTTTTTCCGCTCCTTTGCATTTCCGTTCGCATTTTTATTCCGCTTGATTTCCGTCGTTCCGTGCCCGAAGCGTTTTTTCGGGCACGGATTTTTTTGGTGTTTGCCGTCAAAAATGCACGTCGACCGTCCGCGCGTCGACGCCTATTTCGGCAATCGCACCGTCGACACATTTTTTGCCGTCGACGAAAACGGCGGGAGCACCGTCGCGAAGATAGCGGATCTTCAAATCAAAGCCGAACACGCCGACCGAAACGGTGAGTCGATCCAACAGTTCGGGAAGCGGAAACGGGCGATCGGGGCGAATCGAAAGGATCGGCGCGTTTGCGACGTTTGAAAAGCGCAAGCCCAAAACATAGCGCAGTATCAAGCGATACATCCACCCCGCCGCGCCGGTATAATGCGTCCAACCGCCGCGCCCGCGATGCGCTTCGTTTTCGTAAATATCCGCCGCGACGGCATACGGTTCGGTTTTATACCCCTCGCGCAAAAAAGTCGGCATCTCGTACGAGCAACGGTACGCGGGGCATGAACCAAGCAATATCTCGCCGCCCATTGTCGAAAGTTTTCGGGCAAGCTCACGGTCGCTTTCCAATATCTTTTCGGCGCAGTCGAAACAGCCCCACGCGCCGAACAATGCGCCGTGCGTATATTGCCCGCCGTTTTCGCGGATTCCGGGCGGATAGCCTTTTATATAGCCCGCATTTTCGGAAGCAAGATCAAACGGCGGCGTAAACAATTTCATCACCCGATACGTGGGGTCGTACAGCTTTTTGTAGGCAACAAGCAATGCTTCCGACGCGGTTTTCGGGTCTGCCACGCCGCCGATCGACGCAAAAGCTTGCGGCAAAATGTCCAATCGGCACGCGTCGCATGAAGAAGTGCCGAGCGGTGTTCCGTCATCGTAATAGCCGCGCAAAAAACTTTTTTCTTCCGCATTGTATCCGTCGCGCAAAACAGCCTCCGAAAGCCGCTCGGCACTTTCTTTATACCGTTCGCGGCGGTCATACGGCAACAAATCGCCGAAATTTGCGACGAAACGGCGCAGCAGTGCGACCAGAAACATCGTCACCCAAACGCTCTCGCCTTTTCCGTTTTTTCCGACGAGATTAAAGCCGTCGCACCAATCACCCGAACCGATAAGCGACAAACCGTGCGCGCCCGTACGGGACAGCCCGAGGTCGAGCGCACGTATACAATGGTACAAGAGTGATTCTTTCTTTTCGGAGCGTTGAATTTTCATATATTCTTCGCTTTTTTCGGGAGCAAGCGGCATACCGTCGCAATACGGAATTTCGTTTTTTATGAAATCGCAATCGCCGAACAGTTCGGCATATTCCGCACACGCAAAAACCAGCCACAAATAATCGTCCGAACATCGGGTTCGCACACCGCGTCGGGTGGCGGAATGCCACCAATGCAAAACGTCTCCCTCGAAAAACTGACATGCGGCGGCACGGTACAGATGCGAAAGAGCACGTCTTTTATCCGAATAAAAGAGCAACACAGCATCTTGAAGTTGATCGCGGAAGCCGTAAGCGCCGCCCGATTGGTAGAGTCCCGAACGGGCGAGAAAGCGCGAAACAGTCGCGTCGTACGGCAAAAACGTATTAAACATTGCCGCCGACGCACATGCCTGCGATGTCGTATTATACGGTGTGAGGGTGATGGCGGGCAACAAATTTTCGGAAAACGCTTCGGGGTCGTCCCGTTGACGATCGAACACGGTTTTATCGAAGCGTGCCCCCTTTTTACGGGCGCCGAGGAAAAAGTCGACGCGTCCGTTCGGCACGGAACAGATACCGCCGCAGACGACCGCACAGCTTTCCGACTCTTTCGTTCGCGGCGTCAGGGCGTCGGTATGCACCGTAAGAAATCCGACGTAGTCCGAAAAGCATTCGGCAAACGGATTCAAAAATTCCGCTTCAAACGGCGAACGGCGGCGTTTCACGAAAAGCGAACGCTCGCGTCCCATGCACGGAATCGCGTAATAATACAAACGGGCATCGGTCGGCGCACCCGAAAATCGAACGCTTACGCATTTATACGGTATTTTCGACGAACAAGATACGGTCATGCGGTAGGAAAAATCGCATATTTGCCCCTCGTATTCCGCTTTTCCGGCCGAAAAGAACACGCGCCTTGCGCAAGCGGCAAGGTCGTAGGTGACCCCGTCGGTTTCGTACAAAAGATGCTCGCCGCATTGATTCGAATATGCGCGTCCGTCATACGGTGTAATACGGCGCAACGCCGCGTTTTTGAGAAACGTATAACCCAAAGAATCGTGCGTCATGACCGACGAAATGTTTTCGCCCGACAGAATATGCGCGTAAGGCGTTTCCGCTTCGTCGGAGTCGACGGCAAAACCGCCGTCGCGAAAAACACCGCCATATACGTGAAACCCGTTCTCGTCCGATCGGAGTCTGCGTCCCTTTCGCAACGGCAACAGCAATTCTTTTTTCGGTTCTCGTCGGTCACACGCACGGTTGACGGCACAAAATCGAAGCGCATCCGAAGTTTCCGTATTTTCGTTTGCTTCGATCTCGTCGGTGCATAACAGGCGTATCCCACCGCGTTCCCGTCCGACATAGCCGTCCGCGCCGCACAAACGCAACATTTTTTTGAGTTTTTTCAACGTCTTTTGTTCATAGCGGTCATGCTCGTCGTACAGGAGAATCAGATCAAACCGAATGTTTTTCATCAGCAGAAGCTTGTATGCGCGCACGGCGGGTTCGACGGTTACCATTTCTCCCGCGTTCTTCGCTTCGATGACGGCAATCGGAAGATCGCCCGATATACCGAATTTCCATAACGCTTCTTTGGTGAACGTGCGTCCCGTTTCGAAAAGCCTTTCGACAAAATCGCGTTCATAGGTTTTTCGATACGCGCCGAAGCATACCGCATCCAACAATCGGCAAACACTCTTTTCTTTTCCGTTGGTCGAGATGCCCGCTCCGAGTACCAATTGCAACGCCGTTCGGGATAACGCTTCGCGCGTTTCGTCAAAACTTTCTTTGCGGGCACGGCATATCGCCTCGATTGCTTCGTCTTGTGTATGGGTCATGGCGAAAAGCAACTCGCCGCGTCCGTGCGATGTCAAACGCAAACACAAGCACGGTTCCAGACACGCTCCGACGCTTTCGCGCAACGGTTCGGAAAACAGTCGGTTCGGGAAATCGTGCGGAAGCTTTTCGCATTGCGTCTCAAACGAAAAGCGACAGGCTTTATCGGTCGGTGCCACGGCAAACCAGCGTTCTTCTTCGTGTTCGGCGCGTGGACGTCGGCGATACAAAAGCACGTTTTCTTCCTCATCGCAAAACGCTTCGATAAACAATCCCGAAAATGCGGGGTGGGCTTCAAATGCACTTTTTTCGCTCAAGATCGGTTTTGCGAAAAAACAATATTCGTTTTCATCGGCATCGATTTCTTGCGCCGAAAAACGCAAACGGGCAAGCGAACGATCGTCGGGCGAAAGCGTATATTCGAGTGTATGAATTTCCCTCTCGGAAAATTCGGCGGACTGCACGACGACACTTTCGGAATACGAAAGCGAATACTTTGCCGCTTCGGTATTTCCTTGCGCCAAAGGCGAAAGCCCGAAAACGCCTTGCGGACGTTTTACATAGGCGTAAAGCGACGGCGGTCGGCAAAGATATTCGTCGGTTTCAAAGCTTGATTCCCAGAAAAAGCATTTTCCGCACTGCAATCGAACGTGTCCGCAATCGCTTACGGAAAGGGTAGTTTTTCCGTCCGAAATACAAGCCGCATGAGGCTTTTCGAAAGACGGCTCCCGATAGGTTTCGATCGAATCCGAAAAGGGTTTTTCGCGATAGCTTCGGCGCATATGTGCCGTCTTTTTGCGTCGAATCACCGCGTCGACCGGAATTTTTTCTTCCAGTAATTCGCGGGCGCAATCCAATTTCGGATCGCTCATAAAGCGGCGAACCATGGAATTTTCGTCCAGTGCGTTTGCAATTGCCGAAAGGCTCATGCCCATATGGTGCGACATATAACTTTTTACGGGAGCGAATCCGTTTTTCACGCGACTCGGCGTAAAATCACACGCTTCGTAAAATCCGAATTTTCCGTACAATCCGAGCGACGCAAGGCGCGACAGATTTGAAAGGGTTTTCCGTATCGAAACAGCCAAAGTCAAAAACGAAGAATAGGGCGAAATGACCAATTCGTCGTTCGACTCGTTTTTGACCCGCAATTTCGACACGCCGAAGGCTTTGTACCGATAGTTCAATTCGTCGTCAAACGCAAAATATCCGCTTTCGGATATTCCCCAAACGCCGCGTGCGGCGCGAGTTTCCTGTTGTGCCTTGCAAGCAAACACCATCGCTTCGTATTGTAGGGAACCTTTTCGAATGGGCATGAACAGTGTCGGCATGAAATATTCGAAAGTCGTACCCGACCAAGACAACAAACCGATATAGCCGTGAGAAGTCGCAAGAGGACGTCCCAACCGTTCCCAATGCGCTTTCGGAACGCGACGATTGGCGACGGCAATATAACTCAAAATACGCGATTCGCTCATCAAAAAATCATAGCACCCGCTGTCGAGCGAATACGTGTCTTTCCCGATCCGTGCCTG
>CAYNXA010000164.1:0-4756 GCA_964401015.1 uncultured Oscillospiraceae bacterium | reverse complement strand
CCATGGCGGCGTACAAAAACGGCATGATCACGGTCGTGATTCCGTACGATAATCTTCCAGACCTTGACGAAGTGGACGAGGAAGTAAAAGCACACATTACCTTTGTTCCCGCCGAAACGATCGACCGCGTATTGGAAACCGCACTGAAACGAGAAACGGTACGGGAGATCCCGTCGGAATCCGATGAAATGCTTGCCATGACGACGGGCAGCTATACCGTACCGACACAAACGGGAGTGGCGTTATGAATTTGAATTTGAACCGAGCCGAATTGTATTTTACGGCGGGTCTGTCCTCGCAACTGCCGGGAAAGCTGGATCTTTCGTTGCCCCAGATCGCCATGTGCGGTCGTTCGAATGTCGGCAAATCTTCGATGATCAATAAGCTTTTGAACCGCAAAAGCCTTGCCCGCGTCAGCGGCGAGCCGGGCAAAACCATTACGGTAAACGCTTATAACGTCGACGATACGGTCTATTTGGTCGACCTACCCGGCTACGGCTATGCCAAGCGTTCGTTTGATGAGCGCAACAAATGGAAGCAAATGATCGAAACCTATTTTTCGCTCGATGCCGACATTTTGTTTTTGCTGTTGGTCGATATGAAAGTCGGCTTGACGAAAGATGACGACGTGATGTTGCAATATCTTGTGCAAAGCGAATTGCCCTTCGCGATTGTTGCCACCAAGGCGGATAAACTTAACAAAACCAATCGTGCCTTGTGTATCGAAAAAATTCTTTCCCACAAAGGAATCCCCACCGATACGGCAGTTTTGCCGTTTTCGTCGAAAGACGGCGAGGGCGTTTCGGATATATGGGAGATCGTCGGGGAATTTTGCGATTTTCTGCGCGAAAATCGCGAGGGTGAAGCGGAATAAGGACGTATTGTATGTTTTTGGGACGGAGCGAGGAATGGTAGACGCGTTCTCCTTGAATTGTATAGTATTAAAAAGGAGAATACGATATGGTATTGGAACTGCGAACGATCGAAGCCGATTCGACCTTTCGGAACAAAGTCGACGCTCTTGCCAAAGAGGCGTTTCCGCCCGAAGAATATTTGGCGCCCGAAACGCTGATCGATATGACGAAGCGCGACGAAAATTTTCTTTTTTCGGCATTGTTTGAGGGGGATCGTTTTGTCGGATTTACGGCGATAAAACTTTACAAAGACCTTTATTACCTGTTCTTTTTGGCAATCGAACCGCCGCTTCGGTCGCACGGCTACGGCGGTGCGGCGTTGGAAACGATAAAGGCGCGCTATCCCGATAAAGTCGGAACGGTTGATTTTGAAATGCCCGACGAACAGGCACCCAATCGGGAGCAACGGTTGCGCCGACGCGGGTTTTATTTGCGTAACGGATTTCGTGAGACCGGTGTGTTTTTGCGCTATTTCGGCGTGGAATACGAAGCTTTCGCCACGAAACCGATAAGCAAAGAACGATTTGCGGAAATGATGCGAAGCTTGCCGATTCCGAATTTTTCCCCGATTTTCTTTGAAAAAGAAACGAAAAATGCTGATCCCGCCGCGCGGAATCTATAAAGCGATACGGTGCGACGAAAGAGTGTTTTTCGAAAAGAAAATTGCATGCTCACAACCGGCGGAAATCCGAAAAAACGGAAAATTCCCCGAAAGGCTTGACAAACCGTTCCTTTTTCAGTATAATAAGAAAGCTCTTATAAAGAGCGCGTAAAAGGGAGTAGCTAACGGGAAACCGTTTCTTCGGCGTCAATACACGATAGCAATATCCGCTTAAGAATGAAACAGCAAGACTTTTACCGATTTTTCGAAGTGTTTCGGGTCGGTGGAAGTTTTTTTGTTATAAAGAACTATTTTAAGAAAGAAAGGAAGATTTCGGTATGGCTGATTTATTTAACAACGTACTGAACATCACATGGCAACAGGTTGTCATGTGGGCAATCGGCGGGCTTTTGATTTATCTCGCCGTCAAAAAAGAAATGGAGCCGACGCTGCTTTTGCCGATGGGCTTCGGCGCGATTCTTGTAAACCTGCCGCTTTCGGGCGCGGTTACGCAGATTTACGACGGTGTGGCGGAAATCGGTCCCATCGACGTTCTCTTCAATGCGGGTATCGCAAACGAATTGTTCCCGTTACTTCTTTTTGTCGGAATCGGCGCGATGATCGACTTCGGACCGCTTCTCTCCAATCCGAAATTGATGATTTTCGGTGCGGCGGCACAGTTCGGTATCTTTATGACCATCAGCCTTGCTTCGCTTCTCGGTTTTGATTTGAAAGATGCGGCTTCGATCGGTATTATCGGTGCGGCGGACGGTCCGACTTCGATTTTCGTTGCGCAATATTTCAACTCCAATTATCTCGGCGCGATCATGGTTGCCGCGTATTCGTACATGGCTTTGGTTCCGGTCGTACAACCGCCGGTCATCAAGCTGCTTACCACCAAAAAAGAACGTCTTATCCGTATGCCGTATGTGCAGAAGAATGTTTCCAAAAAAGCGCGTATTCTTTTCCCGATCCTCATTACCGCCGTTTGCGGTATCGTTTCGCCGCGCAGTGTTGCGCTGATCGGCTTCCTTATGTTCGGTAATCTTATTCGCGAATGCGGCGTTTTGGATTCGCTTTCCGAAACCGCACAAAAAGTGCTTGCCAATTTGATCACCCTGTTCCTCGGTATCACCATTGCCACCAAGATGCAAGCGGAAGTTTTCCTTACCAAAGAAACGCTTATGATTATCGCCCTCGGTCTGTTTGCTTTCATTTTCGATACGGCGGGCGGCGTTATCTTCGGCAAGATCGTCAATTTGTTCTTGCCTGCCGATCGCAAGATCAACCCGATGATCGGTGCTGCCGGTATTTCGGCGTTCCCGATGTCGGCACGTGTGGTGCATAAGATGGGCTTGAAAGAAGATAACAGCAACTTCTTGCTCATGCACGCGGTCGGCGTAAACGTATCGGGACAGATCGCTTCGGTTATCGCCGGCGGCTTGGTCTTGACGCTGGTTGAGCTTATGGGTTAAGGTGTGAGGTGACAGCAATATGATGTTTGACGTAGAAGCGTTTCTTGCCACGCTTCCCATTATGGGAAAAGGCATGTTGGGTATTTTTATCGTGACGGCGGTTATCATCGCCATCATGTATTTGCTCCGTTCGCTTACGGCGGAAAAACCCGAAAACAAGTAAAGATGAAAGCCTCGCGGTATTTATCGCGGGGCTTTTTGTCGAACGGCGGGAAATTGCAAAAAGACGGAAAAAGAAAAACAGGCGAAAAGCTTTCAGACGAAGAATCCTCCGAGGCGATATACCTCGGAGGACTCTTAACATATTTTAAGGAGAAATGAAGAACAAGATTCGGGAAACGTGGGGTATGGACGGCTACCTTTGTTTGCTCCCCTCATCTTGATTACAGTATAATGCCCGATTGTGACGGCTGTATGAAAAGCGGCTGAAAAGTTGCGCACACGGGGGGATTTTTTTAATCGCTCGTTTCGTCATGTTCGGCTTCGAGCGTCGGTTTCGCCGCAGAAAAGGGCATTTTTCGGAAAACAAGTTTGCCGTCATCCGGAAAAGCGCGAATCGTGTCGCCCGAACGAATATGCCCCGCAAGCAATTCGGTCGAAAGAATGTCTTCGACTTGCCGTGTGATCTCGCGACGCAAAGGACGGGCGCCGTAAGCTTCGTCGTATCCCTTTTCGGCTAACGCTTCGACCGCTTCGTCCGAAAAGGACAGCGAAATGCCGAGTGCGCGTATGCGCCTTTCGAGTTCTTTTAACATAAGGCGGGCAATGGTTCGGATCGCTTCTTGCGAAAGCGGGGAAAAGACAACGATTTCATCCAGTCGGTTCAAAAGTTCGGGACGGAATTGCTTTTTCACCGCGTCGAGTACGCGGCGGGCTTCCGCATCGCGTTGCTTTTCGGATAGCTTTCGGTCGGAAAAACCGAGCGGACTTGTTACCGAAGCGCTTTCGCCGTAGCCGAGATTGGACGTCAAAATGATGACCGCGTTTTGAAAACTTGCTTTTCTGCCGTGCGAATCGGAAAGAATGCCGTCCTCGGTGATCTGCAAAAGCAAATGGAAAATATCGGGGTGCGCTTTTTCGATTTCATCAAACAAAACTACCGCATAGGGGCGACGTCGAATTTTTTCGGTCAACTGTCCCGCTTCTTCAAATCCCACATATCCGGGTGGGGAACCGATGAGCTTGGACAAGCTGTGCTTTTCCATGTATTCCGACATATCAAAACGAATCAAACTGTTTTCGTCGTCGAACAACAGCTCTGCCAGTGCCCGCGCAAGGGCGGTCTTTCCCACGCCGGTGGGACCGCAAAACAAAAAAGTACCGCGCGGTCGTTTGGGATCGGAAAGTCCGATGCGACTGCGACGAACGGCACGGGAAACGGCACGTACCGCGTCGGATTGCCCGATGACATGCGCGCCGAGAAGTTCTTCCATATGCAAAAGACGTTCGCTTTCTTCGACGGCAAGCTTTTCGACCGGAATTTTGGTTTGCGATGTCACGATATCGGCAATATCTTCTTTTCGTATTTCGGGATATTTTTGTGTTCGTTGCTCGCAACGGCGCTTTTTTTCGACTTCCAATCGGCGGCGCAATTCGTTTTCGCGGTTGCGTAATTCAGCGGCTTTTTCAAATTCCTGTGCTCGCACCGCTTCGCTTTTTTCGGCGGAAAGCTTCCCGATCTCTTCTTCGGCTTTGCGAATGTCGGCGGAGGGGGTCAGCTCGGACAAGCGCTTTTTTGCCGACGCTTCGTCAATCAGATCGATGGC
>CAYNXA010000163.1:0-4822 GCA_964401015.1 uncultured Oscillospiraceae bacterium | reverse complement strand
CTATCCGCCCCTACAAGGTGAGGGGTTGCGTGGGCGCAAATTTCGGAATCCCTCCACCACGCTTCGCGTGGTCCCCCAAAGCAACGCGTTGCTTATCTTTTAGGCAAGGAAAGCTAAAGGCGTGGGCTCATTTTCCACTTTCCGCTTTCCGCTTTCCGCTTTCCGTTTCCCGCTCAAAAAAATCCCCCTCGGCGGTATAACCCGTCAAGGGGGGCACAACAAAATCCGTCAAGGATTCCATTCGTATTCTTATTCCGCGTCGGAATCGGCTTTTTTCGATGCTTTCTTGGACGTACCGGTTTCGCTGGTCTTATACTTGGCATAATTCTTCAGCTTGGTATCGTTCAAATCGGGGGTACCGAGCGAGGTATACGAAACTTTCGAAAGCTTACCCGACGTGAGATAGTTGTTCACTTTGTAGAAGAGGGGTGCCGACGGAACTTCTTCGGCAAGGATCGCTTCGGCTTGCGTATAGATCTCAAAGCGTTCGGCAGCCTTTTCGGCACCGAGAATACCGGTCGATTCCACAAATTCACCGTCTTCGTAGTATACATATTCGCCGAGGAAGAGCGCATTGTATTCGGCATTGTTCATGCCCGTAATGTGTGCCGCATACGGTTCGGCATCGTCATCTACCGAAACGGCATTACCGCTGAACTCTACCGCATAGGGAGCCAAAAAGCTGTACGCATCTTCGGAAAGAGCGCCTTGGTCAATACCGATGATATCGAATTCTCCGGCGGCAAGCGCTTGTTCAAATTCGGAAATTTCGCTTTGTTTCGACGACTTGGTGGCAAGGCTCGTATCGATCTTCACCGAAATGCCGAGCTGTTTCCAAACTTCTTTCGCATATTCGGCGACTTCTTTTTCCCAATCGCGATCGCCGCGAATGGTAAGAGTCAAACTGCCTTTCTTCACGCCCGCTTCGTTCAAAAGCGCCTTGGCAGCGTCAAGCTGGGCGTTCGTATCGATGACCGAATCGGCTTTGTCGCGATAATCGGTCTTGCCCTTTGCATCGGCTTTCACACCGGTCGGTACATATCCGTCGGCAGCTTTTACGCCGCGTCCCACGATTTCGGCAATCTCGTTACGATCGAGAGCGATCGACAGAGCTTTGCGCACGCGGGCGTCGGACAAGAGCGGATTTTCGGCATTGAAATAATAGGTATACATCGATGCCGCGTCGTAGGAGTCGATCTTCTTTTCGTATTCGGTATAACCGTCTTTCGAGAAGTCGGCGATATAGAAAATGCCGGTCGAATCGTTTACATCATATTTGGCAAGCTGTTCGTCCACATCTTCGGTGAAGTTCAAAATGATACGATACGGCGTTACGTATTTGGTATAATTGTCATCGGTGCCGAGATTGCGATAATACGACGAACGTTCAAGCACCATACCGTCACGCGTCCATTGTTTTACTTGGAACGGACCGTTGGTAACGATACTGTTTACGGTATCTTCGCCGTCACGAAGCTTTTTGAGCTCGAAAGGCTGTGCCCAGTCGTCACCGTAGGTATAAACAACGTCCTCACGCAAAGGCGTAAAGATCGGATTGGCAAGGCAACGCAAGAAATATTCCACATCGGTAAATTCTTTTTCGAAAACGATTTCGACCGTGCTCGAATTGACTGCCGAAAAGCCGACATCGTCGATGGTCATAAGGCCTTCTTTGGCGGCGCGGGCATTTTCAATCGGGAACAAAAGCGACGCGGCGGGATTGACGTTTTCGGGATTCAAAAGACGTTTGAACGCATACGTAACGTCATCGGCATCGACTGCCACACCGTCCGACCAACTGGTCGAAGCAAGCTTGATAACGAGTTTTAATTTGTCGTCGCGTTCGTCGACTTCGTATTCCCATTCTTTGGCAAGGGCTCCGGTGAGCTTGCCGTTTTCATCGATGGCAAAAAGGCTCTCGTAGATCAAGCTGTAAAACTTGCCGAGATCCGAATCGTATTGAATACGACCGGGGTCGAGATCGGTCGGGAAATCGGAAAGATAGGCGTTGATTTCCGCACCTTTGTCAATGATTTCGTTGCCGTCCTCATCGTATTTTTTCTTGCTGCAGCCCGAAAGCGTGCCGGCGGCACAAGCAGCCGCCAACAGTAAACAAAGAGCTTTTGCCGAGAGCTTAGTCATGGTTGTTCCTCCTACATAAAACGGAAAATGCAAGTCTTGCATAAAGAGATAAAATGATACCGTACGGTTGTCGCAAAGGTCGAATCGACCGAAAGGTACACTTTTAAGACAACTATACAACATACCTATTATAGCACTAATTTTTCCATTCTGCAAGCAAATTTTTCCACATTTTTGAGAATTTGTCTTTTGCACAATTCGCGCGCGAATACTTGTGCACTTTTCACAAAAAAGACGCTCGTTTTTTCGCCTTTCGCCGAAAGTACCAAGGCTTTCCTTTCCCATTTCCCGCGCGGCTCATCGAATTTTTCGGTTCGAATCGAAATTTTTCTTCCCGAATACGCCGCCCCCTCGAAAGCTCCGTCGAAAACTCCCTTGAAAGCTCTGCCGAACACTCCGTGCCCGAATTGCCGTGCCCGGTTTCCTTGTTTCGTTTGCCGGAATGTGCCGAACGGCGATCGCACACAGCCTTCCGCCATCGCACGATTCGATGCTCCGCGGTTTTTCCCAACCTTTTCGCGCCGCTCCCGCTTCTCGCTTCCGCCTCTGCTTCCGTTTCCGCTATCGTTTCCTTTTCCCGCTTCCGCTTCTCACTTTCGTTTTCGCTCCCGTTTTCGCTCCCGTTTTCGCTCCCGTTTTCGTTTTCCGTTTTGATTCGCTCCGATAGGTCGAACAAAAGGCAGAGGAATCCCCCTGCCCTTTACGGTATGCCGCGCAAGCGCGGGTTTGTTCTGTCGAAATGCGCCGTCGTATTAAACGATTACATCTTTTCGATGATATCTTTAACGATCCATTCCAGCTCGTCCCACTTGCGTTCGATCTCTTCCGCCAGTTTCAGCTGACAGCGGGTGCGAACAAGATTATGTTTGGGATAGGTGCAACGGAAATATCGATCTCCCGTGATATAGTCATCGAGGAATCGTGCGGCAAGCTCGATGGTGATCGAAAACGTCGCTCTTACAAAATTGCTTATCTCGATCGGCTTGAGAGAATCTGCCGTCTCACCGATAAAGCCTTTGGCGAAAGCACGGAATTTCGCGGTGTCGAAGAACACCTTGGACGTGGCGGGTTCGTCCTCTACCGCCGTATTGGCGATAAAACGCACCGCGTCCGCAAAGTCATACATCGACATACCGGGCATAATCGTGTCAAGGTCGATAAACGGACGTATTCCGCATCCACCGTTTTCAAAGTGCTTTGCCATATGGGCGATATGGTAGAAATAAAACATTTCGTCTGGCATTTCGTGCCAATACGAATATCCATCTCGAATTGACACTATGTCCCAAATATTTTTCAAAACCTTTGAGGATTCATTGGCACGCCCATCCTCAACAAGATCGTAATGCAATTCAATATGTGCGCCGCTTTTTGAAAACATGGAAACATCATGAGAATTTTGTGATTCGCTTCGGTATTCAAGATTATCGGAAAGATAGGAAACTGCTCTTTGCAGGCCATTCTCACGCACAAGAATGTCAATATCGCAACTCGTCCGCATCCACGGTTCGGGGTAATATTTTCGGATGACCGAGCCTTTGAGCGGCAGAAACGGAATTTGCGCTTCTTCAAGCGCTGCACAGAGATTGTCGTATTCATATTTTAACCGCTCATAACGATACACCGCTTTGAAAATATACTGTTCGATGTTGCTATTTTCTTTAGCGATTAACCCGTTTTGCTTTAGTCCGAGAACTAAAAGATGAACCACATCGTGCGCCGACGCTGTTTTCAGTAGATCCGAAAGCAATTCGGGCGAATATAGTTTTCGTTCTTCTTCGGTAAACTTCGTTCCGCGGATCGCAGAACGCAACAAAGCGAACAGAATTTGTATTGTTCTTGGATCCACCGTAAGTACTCCTTGTTCTATACTTTATCGCGTAATTCCCGTATATTCGGCTTTTACCTTTTCATAGCTTTCAAGGTTCCCGATGTCATATCGCTTTCCGGGCATTTCCATGGCGTGAACCGATGCTTGTGTGCAGAGCCATGCAATATAACTTCCGGGAGCATCCGTGCCACAACCGCTGTCGATACCTTTTTGGACGAGTTTTGCATCTTCCTTGGCATAGTAGTAAAAAACGGCGGGCAACACCAGTGTGTTTCCGGCGTCGGTGATTTTTCGGTCATTTTGCATATTTTGTCGTTCTCATCGATCGTCACCACGCCGCATTTGAGTAGTTTTTTCTCGTCCGGCTCATAATAACGCATGATGCAAGAGGTCTGTTTTTTCTTTACATATGCGATGAATTGCGTCAAACTGAAATCGAGAACATTATCGCCGGCAATCACCAGTATATCATCATCCAGGTTGAGCTTGTCGATAGCGAACCGAATGTCACAAACTGCGCCGAGACGAGTCTCGTTGGTATCGGTTCCGTCATCGACTACCGTGATCTTCTGCTTTTTGTTTTTAGCCCAAGTCTCAAAATGATGGGCGAATTTATGATTGGATATCACTACATATTCATCCACAGTCTTTGCCGTGTCAATATCATCAATCAACCAATCCAAGATAGTTTTGTCCCCTACGGCAGATAACCGCTGACCGATGCGGCACTCAGTCCAACGATCTCCTGTATCTCCTTAATAGTCTTTCCGCTTTTATACAGTTCGTTTATCCTCATGCTAATATCGGTCTGATATACGCCGGAGGATATGAGCAATTTTCGCACTTTGA
>CAYNXA010000162.1:0-4827 GCA_964401015.1 uncultured Oscillospiraceae bacterium | reverse complement strand
CGCCTCCTCAGCTTGGGAAGCTGATGTTCTACCGATGAACTATATCCGCAAGGAACGTGAGCGGAATGCGGTGCGTAAAATCAATTGCACAGCCGCTCACTTGACGCTAATATTATACAGCAGACGGCTGATTTTGTCAAGTGAAACGGAGCGATTTCCCTAAAAATCGCTCCGCATTTTTATGAAAAAAACGAAAAATCCGTCGTGTGCCGACAGGATTTGCCGTCAATTCCGCGTTGTTCGACTTCTGATCAACAGCAGCACGATTCGGTTCGTGCCGTTGAAAAGGGCATTATCCGATAGCGTCGACAATTTCGCGATCGATTGCAAGCGTGCCGTTTTCTTCGCGCATAACAAAGATGTGAGCGCGCTCTTGCGGTTCCCGTTCGGGCGCATGCAAGGTCATACACCAATTGTTATGACAATCGGAAAAGAACATGGCGTGACCGCCGTTATTTTCGAAAATCGGCGTTTCCAAGTGTTTCCACGGACCGCGTACATTGCCCGATTCGGAAATCACGCCAAGGACAACGTAATTATTCTGTAAATACGGTGACCAGGTAAGCAACAGCTTTCCGTCGGAAAGGCGCTGTATAAACGGCGCGTCCGAGCCGTAACGGGTAAATACGTTTTCGGGCTGATTGATATGATGAGGCGTTTTTGCCGAAATCGGAGATTGATCGGAATTGAACACAACCCAAGGTTCGCCTATGATTTCTTTCAAATCTTCGCTCAAACGTGCCGCACAAATCTGCCCGACATAGGCGTCCTTTTTTGCGCGGTAACAATCGGGCCAATCGTGGGAATAGAAAATATACGGAATACCGTCCTGCACGAACAAGGTGCCGTCGATACAACTTTGATCGAGTGGAGTTACCGGTCGGTTTACAAGCGGCAGAAACGGACCGCCGGGCGTATCGGACACGGCAATTTGTGTGCCACGCAAGCAACGATCTTTCATCCAACCGGGGCAAATGGTCGGTTTTTCTTTGTTGGGATCTTCCGGCGGGTACAATTCGCTTTTTCCGCGTAACGAAACGAACAGATAAAACTTTCCGTTATATTGGTGTACCTCCCCTGCCCAAACGTCTTGGCATGCCCATGAATCATTCGCAATCGTAAAGGCGGTGCCGCCTTCTTCCCAATTGTTCAAATCGTGACTTGTATAATAGGAAAGCGTTTTTTCATCGGTCGTTGCGTAGAGGTAATAGGTGTTTTCGTGTAAAAGAATATAAGGGTCGCGTATACGTAAATCGCTTCTTTTGATCATGATAGGTTCTCCTGTTCGTTCGGTCAAATTTCAAAATCCATGCAACTGAGCTTTGCTGTATGCGGACGCACAAAGGTATCGGTAACATGAATATGTGCGGGATTGGTCGTATAGCCGTGCAAGGCTTCTTCACTTTTAAAGACGATATCCACGTTTTTTCGTGCGATTGCGGCAAATGCTTTTTGAAGTATTGCCCGACAAGTTGCCCGTTACGATCATACGCATACGTTGTATTGCGATAGTTGCCGTCGAGATCGTATAAGGCGTTTACGAATACAACGGCGTTGCAACGCTTCGCTGTTTCGGCGCAAGTATCCAAAAGCGTTTGAATATACTTATGGTGATAATAAAGTGTTTCTTCTCTGGTGAATGTTGCGCAAGGAACGTCGCTGTATTCGGGAAAACAGTGATATCGACCGACGGATCACATTCTTTGAGAAGTTTCAATTTATATTCGAATTATTCGTACGAATGGGAAAGGTCTCGCGAATAAGGCGGTTGAATAATACATGCGTTCATAGAATAATCCTTTTTGATTATGCATGCGCGATGATTTTGCTGTTGTGTGATAGGCGAACGATTATTCGGATAGTAAGCGGTTGATTCGTTCGGAATACCAATCATTCGACATTTTCTTTTTGACAAAGCGATGCATGCCATCATCAAAGACTGTAAAGGTGTTTTCTCCCGTATTGGAATTTACGTGTGCCTTTCCGCAAACAAAGTCATATCCGCCTTTCTCTTCATCGCCGTCAAGTGCAAGCAAAGCAAGCATGGGGTCCCAAGAACATCTGCCGTTTGGAGCACCGTAATCGCGCAAAACTCCGTGCAAAGGGTCGGTGGACCGGAGATTCTGTCCCGTTATAACGTCGTGCCCGACTTCAAAACCGAGGAACGTGGTCGGAACGGGGCAATTTTCACAAAAATACGACGAAGCATGGCAGGCATGTAAATTATGCGCAAAATTATATTCTTTTCCGTTTTCTTCGTCCCATTTACCGCCCATGATCCATATTTTTGCGACTTTTTCGCGCACAAGGTCGAAACCGTTTTTATTGGATATGTCATCTGCAACGCTTTGTAAGACACCGACGATCACCTGCAAAAATCCGATTTCGAGAATTTCAACCGGTTCGTCGGCATTTGCGAGGATTTTTCGATAAAGTCGAACGGCATCGCACGCGTCATCGTTACTTTGACATTTGGAGGACAATTTCGCGAGATTTTTTTGATAGGATTCATTCTCAACGAAATCGGTCGCACCGCGGTCAATTCCGATCGGGACATCCGAAACGCCATCCGACAACAAAAAAGCATCAAGCGCACGTACGGCATATTCGGTACAAGTATTGATACCGATGCCGCACAGACGTATTTCACGTTTTTTATGCGCGCGCGCAAGCAACCGAACCGCAACGGCGTCGTCACAATCTTCGCCCCAGTCGGTACCGAGAATAAAGTTTCGCATAATAAAAATTCCTTTCGTTTGAATGTATTTCTCGTTGCATTAAGGATTTACTGCTCGTCAAACAGCTTTGACTTTTTCGACAACACTCGAAAGCAGAGAGGCGGGGGTGGAATCTACCAATAATAAATCCAATGCGTCTTTACGGATAAATCCGCCGTCGACCGCTTTGTTCAACCAATCGAACATTTCGTCGTAGAAACCGTCTACGTTTAAGATACCGATCGGCTTTTGATGGCGGTCGAGGCTTTTTAAGGTGAGAATTTCGAAAAATTCATCAAGCGTGCCGATACCGCCCGGCGTGACAATGAAAGCGTCGGATAAATCTTCCATGGTCTTTTTACGTTCGCGCATGGTGTCGGTATAAATCGTTTGGGTGCTGTGCTCAAACAAGATACCGTCGACATTGAAAAAACGTGGAACAACGGCTATGATTTCGCCGCAACGTTCGTATGCGCCGTGTGCGACCGCGCCCATCATGCCGCCGCCACCTCCGCCGAATACAAGAGAAATGTTGTTATCGGCAAGCAGACGACCGAGCACCTCGTTTTTTTCGACGTAAATCGGCGCTATGTTGTTCGAAGCGGCTCCGTATACACAAATTTTCATGCAATTCACTCCTTTTTTGAAAAAAATACGGTACTTTCCATCCTTTAATAAGATTATGCGAAACGGCGCATTTTGCGCACGATTTTACTTATATCGGCGGAACTTTTCGAATTTCCGATGAGAAATCAAAGAAATTCGGCGGAATATAAAAACAAAGGGAGACAACAGCATCCCCCTTTGCATTCCGTTTGTATCTTAAATAGTAAACATACTCCAAAACAGCCTTGCTGTACGATATTTTGCGGCGTTAGTGTCAAAAACACGATAATAACGATAGAAAACAGTCGAAAACAAATTTCTGTCAAGTGTATGCGAACACCAAAGAAACTATGATTACTGTTGGTCAGCCTTCATAGCTGCGAAGCACTCGCTGCAATAAACGGGTCTGTCGTTGCTGGGTTCGAAAGGCACTTTTGCTTCCTTGCCACAGTTTGCACAGGTGGTTGTGAAGAGTTCACGGGGAGCTCTGCCTGCGTTTTTCTTTGCGATTCTGCAAGCTTTGCATCTCTGAGGCTCGTTCTTAAAGCCCTGCTGCTCGTAGAATTCCTGCTCGCCGGCGGTAAAAATAAATTCTTGACCGCAGTCTTTGCAAATGAGAGTTTTGTTCTCGTACATAATTTTCCCTCGCTTTGGAATGATAAAATTTTCGTCCCGAACGGAATTGCACCGCCGCATTGCTGCCACACTTGTGCAGGACGTTAAATGATATAAACTCATGTTATTCACGCGCCGAAGCCCTCGCAAAAGCAAAGGCGCTGCTTTTTCATCGAAATATCGAAACGTTTCATTCGCGTACCGAACGCAATTTCACGCGCATACGATAGAGTGCGTTTTCACACGATTTGACGCTGAGCGAAAGCTTGTTTGCGATGGCGGTGGAACCGTATCCGCGCGCATACAAAAGCAAAACGCGATATTCGAGCGGCGAAAGCACCGATTGTGCGAGTGCGAACAATTCCTCCAAAGATGCTTGAGCCGCAACATCATCCTCGAACGTATCTTGAACACCGCCACGACGTGCCAACTCCTCGTCGGAAAGTTCGGAAACCGAAATCGAACGCCATTCGGCGTTGTGGGACTTTTCCAACCAATTGAGCATTTTGCGACGCATACAGAGCTGTGCGAATGTCGAAAACTTGGACGAAGAGTTGTCGTAAGCAAGAGCCGCCGTATACAAAGCAAGACTCCCTTCTTGGACGAGGTCTTCGATTTCGCCGTCCGAACGTGCAAAGCTTTTTGCCATGCCGAGAATACGAGCACGGTAGAGCCCGAACAATTCGACGAATGCTTCTTTGTCGCCGACACGAATTTTCGAAAGCAAAGCATTTTCATTTGTATTACGGATTTGCTTGCCGTCGCAATCGGCGTGTGTGTGTTGCATAAAAGTCAATATCCCCGGAAAAATACACATACATGAATTCTATCTTAGGTTCCTATAAGAATATTATATCATCGATTTTCGGATTGTCAAGTATTTTTTTCC
>CAYNXA010000161.1:0-4882 GCA_964401015.1 uncultured Oscillospiraceae bacterium | reverse complement strand
CACGGAATGCCCTATAAAAATGTCGATATCCCCACCGAAGCTGGCTATACTTTGAAGATTGTCGGCGCATACAAACCGACTCTTTACAACACCTTGGACGGCTCGATCGAAGAAATAGCCTACCGAATCGAAAACGGCAATACGTATGTTCATTTGACGATACATGACCAAGACAGCTTCCTTTTCCGTTTGGATAAGACGGATGTGATCGGCGGCGTTACCGGTTGCCATAAGAAACAGCTTTCGGCAAGATTGGTAAAATTCCCCTGGAAGAATACCTATTCGCTCAGCGAGGATAATGTGTATGTGCTGGACATGGCGCGCTATTCGCTTAACGGCGAAGATTTTTCCGAAGAAGAGGAAGAAATGTTGCGAATCGATACCGCTTGTCGAAAAAAGCTCGGTTGGCGTATCATGGACGGCGCGATGGTGCAACCGTGGGTAACCCCCGAAGGCAAGATCGAAAACTATGTGACCCTCCGCTTTACCGTTCCGTCGGAAATCGAATTTACCGCCGACCTTGCCGTTGAAAAAGCGAACGATGTGAAAGTCGTTTTGAACGGCAAACCCGTATGCGCAAAATCCGACGGTTATTTTACCGACCATTGTATCGGGCGTATCGCGCTTCCCACATTTGTACGTGGTGAGAATATTTTGGATGTAACCTGCCCGATCGGCTCTCGCACAGCGGTGGAAAATGCGTTTCTTTTGGGAAAATTCGGCGTGCGTGTGATCGGTCGCGAAAAGACGGTGACCGCTTTGCCCGAAACACTTTGCTTTGACGATCTGCGCTTGCAGGGACTTCCGTTCTACGGCGCGAATCTGACCTATCATTGTGACGTCAAGACCGACCGCGACGGCACGCTCTCGCTTCATGCTCCCGTATATCGCGGCGCCCTTTTGTCGGTGTCGATCGACGGAAAAGAAGTCGGCAATCTTGTGTTCTCGCCTTATACGTTGAAGATTCCGAATGTGACGGTGGGCGCTCATCGTATCGATATTACCCTTTACGGTACGCGCTTTAATTCATTCGGACAGTTGCATTTCCATCACCATATGAAAGAATCGTGGTACGGCCCGCATATGTGGCGCGTCGGCGGTGACGAATGGTCGTATGAATACGAAACCAAGCCGATGGGCGTTTTGCGTACCCCGACTCTCGCGCTTGAAACCGAAGAATAAAAAGCAAGCGCCGCAAGAACCTTTGCTACTGTCGAAAAGGTAAGAACGCGCGGACATAAGACAACAAAACGCGAAAAGCCATAAAAATACAACGAAAAGGAGCGTTTTTGCGAATGGATCATTTTAAGCTTGTATCGCCTTTCCAACCGACCGGCGACCAGCCGCAGGCAATCGACGAGTTGACCGAAGGCGTCTTGCGCGGTGATAAAGCACAAACGCTCCTCGGCGTGACCGGTTCGGGAAAAACCTTTACCATGGCAAATATTATCGCGCGTGTAAACCGCCCGACGCTGATTTTGGCGCATAACAAAACCTTGGCGGCGCAACTTTGCGCGGAATTTCGCGAATTTTTTCCCGAAAATGCCGTCGAATATTTTGTTTCGTATTATGACTATTATCAGCCCGAAGCCTACATTCCGGGAAAAGATTCCTATATCGAAAAAGACAGCTCGATAAACGACGAAATCGATAAGCTCCGCCATAGTGCAACATCGGCTCTTTTCGAACGCCGCGACGTGATTATTGTGTCGAGTGTTTCGTGTATCTATTCATTGGGCGATCCCGAAGAGTATAAGCAATCGGTCATGGCGTTGCGACCGGGTATGACCCTTTCGCGTGATCGTTTTATCGAAAATTTGGTCGAAATGCATTACGAACGAAACGATGTCGTGTTCGAACGCAATAAATTCCGTATTCGTGGCGACACGGTCGAGATATGCCTGTCGTCCGAATCGACGGTCGGTATCCGCGTCGAATTTTTCGGTGACGAAGTGGACGCCGTATCCGAATTCAATCCCGTGACGGGAAGCGTCAATACCATGCTTTCGTATGCCGCGATCTATCCCGCCACCCATTATATAACCGCTCCCGAAAAACGCGAAGCGGCGCTGGCGGAGATTCGCGCCGAAATGGAAGAACGCGAAGCGTATTTCAAATCGCAAAACAAATTCATCGAAGCGCAAAGGATCCGCGAACGTACCTTATACGATATGGAAATGATATCCGAGATCGGCTATTGTTCGGGCGTCGAAAACTATTCGCGTGTCCTTTCGGGACGACCGGCGGGCAGTATGCCGTATACGCTCATGGATTATTTCCCGAAAGATTTTCTTCTGTTTATCGATGAATCGCACGTAACGCTCCCGCAAGTGCGCGGTATGTACGGCGGTGATTTTTCGCGTAAAAAGAATTTGGTCGATTACGGATTTCGTTTGCCGTCGGCGTACGATAACCGCCCGCTTCGTTTCGAAGAATTCGAAAAAAAACTCAATCAAGTCATTTTCGTCAGCGCCACCCCCGCCGATTACGAAAAGGAACACAGCACCGTCACCGCCGAACAACTGATTCGCCCGACGGGACTTTTGGATCCTCTCATCGAAGTGCGCCCGACCGAGGGACAGATCGATGACTTGATTGGGGAGATTCGCGCCCGTTCCGAACGTGGCGAAAAGGTTCTTGTCACAACGCTGACCAAAAAAATGGCGGAAGATTTGACCGAATATTTGGAAGAAAACGAAATAAAATGTCGCTATATGCATTTCGGTGTCGACACCATGGAACGTATGGAGTTGATTCGCGACTTGCGCTTGAATGTGTACGACGTGCTCATCGGCATAAACCTGTTGCGAGAAGGATTGGATATCCCCGAAGTGTCATTGGTTGCCGTTCTCGATGCCGACAAAGAGGGCTTTTTGCGCAGTGAAACATCACTGATCCAAACGGTCGGACGTGTCGCACGTAATGCGCAGGGTAAAGCGATTTTGTATGCCGATACGATAACGCGTTCCATGAAAAATGCCATATCCGAAACCAATCGCCGCCGCGCCAAGCAGGAAGCATATAATGCCGCACACGGCATCGTTCCGCATACGATCGTAAAAGAAGTGCGCGACGTGATCGAAATTGCCGCTAAAGAAACCAAAAAGACGAAAAAGAAACTTTCGGGTGACGATTTGCAAAAGAAGATTGCCGAACTGACTGCCGCTATGAAACAGGCGGCGAAAGAGTTGGATTTCGAACAAGCTGCCTACTTGCGCGATGAGATCGTGCGCTTGTCGGGGCGACCGTTCGATGCGGAAAAGGCGAAAAAACACTCTTGAACACCGAAAAAAGGATCCAAATTGTAAATAAAATGTCGATACCGTTGACTTTTTTTCAAAATTAGTGCATAATAATAGTACTGTATTTGACCGTGATATAAAATGAATATTTTGCAAAACAGCGCTCTTCCGTATGAAAGGATTCGACAGAGCGTGTTTTGCCGTACTTTTTTGTGCTTCGGAATCGGTTTTTGTTTTTTGTCGTCGGATGTTGTTGTCGTTATACCGTGACGGTGAAAAAATCAACAAAAAACGGTTCGGGGGAGTATTTTGCGCGCTTGCATTTTGGCGGCACATATTTTTTGTGCATGAAAAGTATCGTTTGCGGTAAATATATACTATATAACCATTACATAGGTTATTCGAAAAGACGAAAGCATACCGAAAACAAAACGGAAAGGAGACGTTTTTTACTTTGGCAAGAAGAAAAAATTCCACTAAAAAAATCAATACCGAAAAAGTTCGCATTATACCGCTCGGCGGTATCGGCGAAATCGGTAAGAATATGACCGCCATCGAATATGGTGACGAAATTCTCGTTATCGACTGCGGTATGGGCTTCCCCGACGAGGATATGCCGGGTATTGACCTGGTTATTCCCGACACAAGTTATTTGGAGGCAAACGCGTCCAAAGTCAAAGGCTTTTTCATCACCCACGGACATGAGGACCATATCGGCGCTTTGCCGTACGTACTGCGCGTTTTGAATGTGCCGATCTACGGCACACGTCTGACGCTCGGCGTTATTGAAGGAAAGCTTGTCGAACACGGACTGGATAAACAGACCGATATGCGCTGTGTCAGCGCCGGCGATACGATCACCGTCGGTTCTTTTTCAATCGAATTTATCCGCGTCAACCACTCGATCGCCGATGCGTGCGCCATTGCCGTAACTTGTCCTGCCGGTACGGTGATCTTTACAGGTGACTTTAAGATCGATCTGACCCCGATCCAAGGCGAACCGATCAATCTGACCCGTCTCGGCGAACTCGGCAATAAAGGCGTTTTGGCATTGCTTTGCGAATCGACCAACGCCGAACGTCCCGGACACACCATGTCCGAACGAACCGTCGGAAAGTCGCTTGAAAATATTTTCCGCGGCTGTGATAAGCGCATCATCATCGCAACTTTTTCGTCGAACGTTTACCGTGTTCAGCAAATTATCAATTGTTCGCATAAATACGGCAGAAAGGTTGCCGTCACGGGACGCAGTATGTTGAATATCGTCGATGTTGCCACCCGTCTCGGCTATATGGATATCCCGAAAGGTACTTTGATCGATATCGGCGAGATCAAAAAGTATAAGCCCGAACAGGTGACTCTTGTCACGACGGGAAGTCAGGGCGAACCGATGAGCGCCCTTTATCGTATGGCATATTCCGACCACGACAAAGTAACCCTTTCGGAAACCGATTTGGTGGTTATTTCGGCGTCGGCAATCCCCGGGAACGAAAAGCCCGTCGATAAGATCATCAACGAGCTTTTGAAAAAAGGCGTTACCGTTCTCAACGATGCGGTCGCCGATGTCCATGTTTCGGGCCACGCGTGTCAGGAAGATTTGAAAATGATGCATGTGCTGACCAAACCGCGCTATTTTATTC
>CAYNXA010000160.1:0-4883 GCA_964401015.1 uncultured Oscillospiraceae bacterium | reverse complement strand
ATCACGCTGAATGTAAATATCGAGGAAGGTAGACGTTCTGCCGAGGCTGGTTGCCGCGCCGTTGTTTTCCTTGGCACCGGCAAGATAAGCAAGATACAATGCTTGAACCGCGTCGCGTGCCGTTTCGGCGGGACGGGTGATATCGCAACCGTAACGTGCCGCCATTTTTGCCATTTCCTGCAAAGCGCGGATCTGTTCGCTGACTTCTTCGCGCAGACGGATTCTTTCTTCGGTCATTGCGCCGTCGAGCATATTCAAGTCGTTCTTCTTGGCTTCGATGAGGAAATCGGTACCGTAAAGCGGAACACGACGATAGTCTCCGACGATTCTGCCTCTGCCGTAAGCGTCGGGAAGTCCCGTCAAAAGTCCGGCACTGCGAGCGGCACGGATACGAGCGGGATAAGCGTCAAATACGCCATCGTTGTGGGTCTTGCGATAGAGTTTGAAATGCTTTTCTACCGTGGGATCAAGCGCATAGCCGTACTGTTCAAGCGCGCTCTTGGCGGTACGCAGACCGCCGAAAGGATTGACAATACGCTTCAAGGGCGCATCGGTCTGCAAGCCGACGATCACTTCGTTTTCTTGGTCGATATAACCGGGGTTGAAGTTGTCGATACCCGATACGGTGGTCGTATCGATGTCGATAACGCCTTTTTGAATTTCTTCGACGATCAAAGCGTGTGCTTTTTCCCAAACCGCTTTCGTCTTGTCGGTCGGACCCTGCAAGAACGAATCGTCGCCCGAATAGGGGGTATAGTTCTTTTGGATAAAGTTGCGAACGTTGACGAGGTGTCTCCATTCGCCCGAATGGAAGCCTTCCCATGCTCTGGTTATTTCTTCTGTCATAGCTTATATCTCCTTTTCTTTTTTTAACAATGTATTGAATTTCTCTTGCCACGTCGCTATGTACTCCGCATTCGGAGGTTCGACGTTTTCGAGAGAATAAGGAATATTCATGGTGTGATACTTGTGTACGCCGAGCTTGTGATACGGCAACAATTCGACGCGTTCGACCTTTTTCAGCGTGGTAACGTATTCGACAAGCGCCGATAAATGTTCCTCTCCGTCGGTAAGTCCGGGGACCACCACGTGCCGCAACCAAAGCGGTGTGCCGCACTGTTGCACGGTTGCCAAAAACCGTTCGGCTTCGTCCGGCTCACGTCCCGTGATGTTTCGATAACCGTCGGGCGTTATGTGTTTTACGTCAAACAACACAAGGTCGGTATTTCGCAAAATTTCTTCATAGCCGCCGACGCCGCAACCCGCCGTATCCAGACAAGTATGAATCCCCTCCGCTTTACAGGCGGCAAGAATTTCGGTCAAAAATTCCTTTTGCAAAAGCGGTTCGCCGCCCGAAAAGGTGACGCCGCCGTCGGCACCGAAATAGTCCTTGAAGCGACGCAGGCGCTCCATGACATCGGAAACCGATTCCAATGTGCCGCCCGCCGAACATTCCCACGTGTCGGGATTGTGGCAATAGCGACAGCGCAACGCGCAACCTTGCAAAAAGATCACAGTTCGCACACCGGGGCCGTCGACCAGTCCCATGGATTCCCAAGAATGGATTCGTCCGCGAATCACAAGAGTGCCTCCTTTCGCAAAAAGTGCCGAAACACAAAAAGAACCTACCGATGCAAGGCACACACTGTGTCTCAAACGGTTGGCTCAAACAGTTGCAAGTCAAAAAGAGGGGTTCCGCCAAATTTGTCAGCGATATGCCGTGCGGTGTCACACGTCACACAACGTATTTCACCATACGAATTATAGCATTTACGCAAGCGAAAGTCAAGTGTAATTCAAGGCAAAAAAGTCAAATTATCGAAAAACGGCTAACCGCCCAAAAGCGCGCCGAGGCACGCGAAAATTTGTTGCATTTTGACGAAGAAAAACACGTTTGCCCTTACAAATAAAGATACTTTTTGTAAGGGCAAGTGTAGGAATTTCGGAGATGAAAATCAAGATCGGCCGTTATACGGCATCATTTCAAAAACAGCTCAATAACCGATACGTTGAGTTTCGGTCGCACGCGGGGAATTTCGAAACGGACGTTGCCGTTTTCTTCGTGGAAGAGTATTTCGCTGCCGTCATGCAAAAACTGCGCATACTCTACCCTGCCCGCCGCGTCCTTCAGCACCAGACGCTCAAACGGATACTCGACAAGATGGATATACAGTCTTTTGCCGTCGCGGCTTTGAGTCAATCGGCAACCGCGCGGCTCGGTAAATTCCGGTTCTGCCATGGTACAGTCGTAAATCGAACGACTGCAATACTTCATCCAGTTTTCGTAAATACCGAGCATTTTTTCGGCACGGTAATCGATGTATCCGCGCGGTGTGGGACCGACGTTCATGATAAGATTACCACCGCAACAAACGGTATTGATCAGCATTTCGATCGATGTTTCGGGGTCGTTGACCGACATTTCGTCGCGATGATATCCCCAAGAGCCCGATATCGTTTGACAGGCTTCCCAATTAACAAGTTCATTCGTTTCGGGATGACGCACCCACTCGGTCGGCTGAACCTGTTCGGGTGTCCAAACGTCTTGGTCGAAAAACAATCGGTTGTTTATGATAATATCGGGCTGAAGCGAACGTATCTTGTCCAGGAGTTCTTTTGCTTCGAACTCCTCCGCTCCGTGACTGCCCATCCATGGTTTTCTTATGATGCGCTCGCCGAGATACAAACCGTCCCACGGCTCAACATTGGCAAGGTCGAACCACAGTATATCGATCTTGCCATAGTTTGTCAGAAGCTCCGTCACTTGGTCGCGCATATATTTTGCGTATTTATGGATATCGCGAGGACGGTTCTTTTCTTCGGCATCGGCATCATCGCGGCGCGGATGAAACCAATCGATCGGAAATTCGGGGTGATGCCAATCGGCAACCGAATAATAAAGACCTATTTTCAAGCCCTCGGCACGGAACGCGTCGACGTATTCGCGGACGATATCGCGCCCGAACGGGGTGTTGGTCGATTTATAATCGGTATATTGCGAATCGAACAGGCAAAAACCTTCATGATGCTTGGTCGTGAGGACGGCATATTTCATCCCCGCCCTCTTGGCGGCACGTGCCCATTCGCGAGCGTCGAACAAATCGGGGTTGAAATTATTGAAATACAAATCGTATTTTTCTTCGGGGGTACGTTCGACCCACTTGACCCATTCGTGGCGCGCCGCCATGGAATACAGACCGAAATGAATAAACATGCCGAAGCGGTCGTGCGTAAACCACTCGGTGTTGCCGTGCGTTTTTTTGGTAACGTAGCTTGACATATAACGTCCTCCGCTGTTCGTTCGTCTTGTGGTCGTCTGCCGTTTAGAGAAGATCTTTCAGAAAATAAGCATTGGTATTGGCGTGCTTTCCGCTTTCGTCGGTGACGGTGAGGCGCACGTAAAGATCGTCCTCTTTCACGTCGAGCACGGCACTTGTGAGCTTTTCGCCGTAGGCTATATCGGTGCGACGAATACCGGTGTTCAAGCGAATCTCGCGTGCACCTTCACATTCGATTCCGATTTTTCCGTCCTCGTACCAAACACTCTTGATAAGCGGACCTTGCGAAGCGTAAAACTTTCCTTTCGAAAGCGCGTCGGCAATCGCCGAATAAGTCAGTTCTTTTGCGTTTATGCAGGTAAAGCCGCCGAATGAATCGTTGCGGTAATTATGATTGTCGTCGGTCGCGATACAGAAAATCTTCTCGCCGCCGCGCAACATATCGTCGTATTCTTTTTCGTTATAGTCGGGGTAGCCCGCTTCCACACAACCGTAATTGCAAATTTCCATAGCGCACATGCCATGATACGCCATATAATCGTCGTAATTTTCCAGTGACCAGTTCGGATGATTGTAGGTTACGAAAAAGCCGTTTTTGCGTCCCTCGGCAATCATTTCATTGATACAGGCGGGCGTATATTCCCGCACAAAATCGGGCTTTGATTCGTCGAAGCGAATTTCGGCGCGGTGTTCGGGCGCATGGGCAAACAAATAATTCGTGCGGTGATAGCAAACCTGCGTAAGATTTTTTGGATCGAGCGCGATATAGCACATATGACAAGTTTTGGAGGCAGTCCACTGCGGCTTGTTTTCGTTGATTTCCATTTCATAGCCGTTGAGTGCCACAAACGTTTCGTCGCACAGGTCACTGTGATCGAGCAGAACGTCATGGTCGGTATAGGCAATGATCGAATAGCCGTTCTGCTTGTAATACTCTTTCAATTCCGCGGGGCTTTTCGTTCCGTCGGAAATCGTCGAATGGCAATGCAAATTTGCTTTGTAATACGGCAGATCGCCGTTGAGAAGAATTTTTTTCATACGATGTACCTCTCGTTTTGCACTTTTTTCGTAAGACGGAAAAAAGGTGCTCCGTCGTTCGACGGAACACCTTGGTGCCGGTGGCCGGACTCGAACCGGCACGCCATCGCTGGCGGTGGATTTTGAGTCCACTACGTCTACCAATTCCATCACACCGGCAAATGCATTGCAAACAGCACTTGCAACGTGTGATATTATAGCACGACTGACAAAAAAAATCAAGGGGTTTTCGAATTTTTCTTTTGACTTTTTTTGAAAACAAACGAAAATCCACCGTTTTGTACCGTAAAAAAGCCGATTCGAAAGATAAAAAGTAGAATGAAAAGTCATGATGTAGCAAAAAGAAAGAGCGAATCCGTTTGTCACCGCTCGATAAGGATGTAATTTGAAACTCTTAAAAATTACACTATTTATCGGGTGTGGCAAGGGCAAACGCAAAAGATGAATACCGAGAAGAACTATAAAAGGTTTTTCTCGGTATTTTTCTGTTTATAGCGGTACATTCGACTACCGTCGGATGAATAACATCCGCCAAAGAGTAACAGAAATCATCAACGAAGAAATAGT
>CAYNXA010000159.1:0-4908 GCA_964401015.1 uncultured Oscillospiraceae bacterium | reverse complement strand
ACTATAAGAAATGATCGACAGCAGGGTCGTGCGCTTTTGGCGTGCGATCCCGCTTTTCGTTGTACAGACTTGCTTTCGGGAGGTCAAATGAACCGTTCTCTTGCAAAAACAAATGCCCCGCGTTTTTCCAACCGCTATCTTTTGCATTTGATCGTTCCGCTGCTCATCAGCAATTTGCTGGCAAGCGCCGTCGGCATTATCGATACCGTTATGATTTCGTCGCTCGGCGACGCGAGCGTTTCGGGCGTGTCGATGGTGAATCAGATCAATCATTTGCTTTTGAATATTTTCGCGGCGCTTGCAACGGGCGGTGCCGTTGTGACCTCACAATTGTTGGGCGAGGGCAATCGCGATACCGCCGAAAAAAGCGCCAAACAATTGATTTTTTCGGGTCTTGTCATCTCTCTTTTAATATCACTCGTTTTCGTTTTGTTCAGCGATGAGATATTGCATCTTTGCTACCCGAAACTCGAAACCGAAACCGAAAAAGCGGCGCAGACTTATCTTTTCGTCACGGCGTTTTCGTATCCTTTCATGGCGGTCGAAAATTGTTGCGGCGCCCTGTTTCGCTCGTTCGGAAAATCCGGCTACTGTATGTATTCGTCGTTTTTTTGCAATATCGTCAATATTGTCGGCAACTCGCTCCTCATTTATGTTCTGAATTGGGGCGTTGCCGGTGCGGCGTTCGCAACGGTTGCGGGTCGCGGTTTTGCCATGTTGCTCATGCTGATTTGGATGGCGGGAAAAAAGAGCCCCGTGCGTGTGCGGCTTTTCGAACGCTTTGTGCCCGATTTCGGTTTGATAAAGCGGATCCTCACCATCGGAATTCCGAGCGGTATCGAAAACGGTATTTTTCAGCTCGGACGACTGTTGGTTATGAGCATTATCGCACAATATGACTTGGTCAACACGACGGCAAACGCGGTTGCCAACGATTTGGACAGCTTCGGCTGTATTTTCGGTGCCGCCATGAATCTCGCCGTTATTACGGTCATCGGACAGTGTGTGGGCGCACACGATTTTGACGGCGTGAAGTATTATGCGAAAAAACTTCTGCTGATAGAGTACATGGTCGGATTCTTTTTCTATATGTCGACGGTTGTCTTTTTCCCGCAGATCGCAACGTGGTATCACCTCAATGCCGAAACGGCAAGCCTTGCGCGACTTTTGGTCACCTTACACAATTGCATCGGCATGGTTTTGTGGCCATTGGCGTTTACCGTTCCGAACTTTTTGCGTGCGGCGAACGACGTGCGCTTCACCATGATCGTATCGGTCACGTCCATGATCGTTTGTCGTCTCGGCATCGGTTATTTTTTACACATTCGTTACCAAATGGGCGCCTTGGGCGTTTGGTACGCAATGATCATCGATTGGGTATGTCGATTGGCGTTTTTTGTTACACGCTTTTTGCGCGGAACTTGGAAGAAATATTGTACGTAATCATCTACATCACCTCTAAAAAGCACGGGAGTATACATTATGGCAGATTATACGATAACAAACGGCATTTTGACGGCAAGCTTTTTGCGATACGGCGCCGAGCTTGTCAGCTTAAAGAATGCCGTCGGCAAAGAATTTATTTATCGCGATACATCGGTGTGGAACGGTTCGGCGCCGGTTCTGTTTCCGATATGCGGCGGACTTCGCGACGACAAATTCGTTTTCGACGGAACCGAATACAATCTGTGCAAACACGGCTTTGCGCGAAAGAGCAACTTCGAACTTGAAGAAAAGAGTGATTCTTCGTTGACGTTTTTGCTTCATGAAAGTGCGGAAACACTTGCGGTATATCCGTTTTGCTTTGAATTTCGCGTTCGCTATACGTTGGTCGACGACAGCCTTGTTGTCGAATTTATCACAACGAACACCGACCAAAAAGACCTTTATTATTCGTGCGGTGCGCATGAAGCCTATGTTTGCCCCGGCGGAATCGAGAAATATTCGATCGTCTTTGATAAACCCGAAACGTTGGAATCTCATTTTGTTCGCGGCGTAACGGTCGATCACGAAACCTATCCCGTTTTGAAAAACGAGGAGGTTTTGCCGCTCCGCTATTCGGATTACGCAGTCGACGCTTTGGTCTTTTCCAAATTTCGTTCGCGGGGCGTAACGCTTGCGGCAAATGACGGAACGCGAATGGTACGCGTCGATTTTCCCGACAGCACTCATTTGTTGCTGTGGACAACCAACACGCAAAACGCGCCCTACCTTTGCATTGAGCCTTGGAACGGAATGCCCGATTATATCGATTCGGAATACGATATAACCGAACGCCCCGGCATACGTTCTCTTGCACCCAACGAGAGCGAAACCATCACGCACACGGTTACGGTTATCAAATGACAAGAGGCATTATGCAACCGACAGTTTTTTATGAAGACAAAGATTTGATCGTATGTGAAAAGCCGGTCGGCGTCTTGTCCCAATCGGATGATTCGCTCGGCGAATCGATGATCGATTTTATTCTTTCACACGAAAAGGAGCGGGGAGAGGATCCCTACGTCGGTGTTGTACACCGATTGGACCGAAACGTCGGCGGCATCATGGTTTACGCGAAAACCAAAAAAGCGGCAGGCGCTTTGTCTGCGCTCCTTACCGATAAAGACCGATTTGTTAAAGAATATATCGCCGTGCTTCACGGCACTCCCGAAAACGAGTGCGGCGTATTGCGCGATTTACTCTATACCGACCGTCACCTCGGTAAAACTTTTGTTGTCGACCGCGAGCGAAAAGGCGTAAAAGACGCCTCCCTTTTCTATCATACAGTAGTGTCGCACGATGATAAAACGCTTGTATATATTCGTTTACATACCGGTCGTACACACCAGATTCGTGTGCAGTTTGCTTCGCGACACATGCCCCTTGTCGGCGACCGCAAATACGGCGCAACCGATTCGGTACGACCCCCGGCATTGTATGCTTTTCGATTGAGCTTTTATCATCCGTTCACAGGCGAAAAAATCTCGGTATGTTCCTCGTTTCCCCAATCGTTTCCTTGGGAAAATACCGACACGGTTCTTCGTACATTTCTTTCCGAACACCCCGAACTTGAAAACCCACTTTCCTGAATATCGATTCATCTACACGGCGAAAAACGGTTTTCGGACGAACGCACAGCAAATTATCGGAAACATTCCGAAAAATTGCGCTATATCACAATTGACAGATGTCGCTTCAAATGGTATAATATAGATGTTAATATTGTCGAAGTTTGTCAACAACCTTAACAGATTCTTTGGAGGAGAAGAAAATGCAGGATTTATCAAGAGAGATTCCCTACGGCGAGCTTGCCATCATCGGAACACGCGGAACCGAAGCTATGTTGGAGCGTATCCAAAAGTACATAGGTGAATGGCGTAAAGAGGACGGCAACTACATCATCAATGCGACATTCCCGCGTTTCGGCACAGGCGAAGGGAAGTGCCTGATTTCCGAATCGGTACGCGGCAAAGACGTGTTTATTCTCGCGGATTGCTACAACTACAACGTAACGTATAAAATGCGCGGCGTTGAAGTTCCCACCAGCCCGGACGAGCACTTTTGCGACGTTCGCCGTATCATCTCGGCAATCGGCGGTAAAGCAAAACGGATCTCGGTCATCATGCCGATGTTGTATTCCAGTCGCCAGCACCGTGTCGGCGGACGCGAGTCTCTCGACTGCGCACAATCGCTTGCCGACCTTGCTTCGATCGGTGTCGACAACATTATGACGTTTGACGCCCATGACGAGCGCGTACGCAACGCGATTCCGCTCAAAGGCTTCGACAATCTCATGCCGACCTATCAAATGCTTAAATCGTTCTTCCGTCATGAGTCGAACATCGACCTTTCGAACATCATGATCGTTTCGCCCGACGAGGGCGCTCTCGGTCGCGGTATGTACTATTCGACCGTCCTCGGCACACAGCTTTCCATGTTCTATAAAAAACGTGATTATTCGGTCGTAAAGGACGGACGCAACCCGATAAAATCGCATGAATATTTGGGTGATGACGTTCAAGGCAAAGATTTGATCGTTGTTGACGATATCGCGTCATCGGGCGAATCGTTCTTGCACATTCTCGACAAGTTGAAATCGCGCGGTGCTCGCCGTATTTTCGGTTTCTTCACGTTCGGTTTGTTCTGCAACGGACTTGAAACGATGGATCGCTATTATAAAGACGGTCTGTTCGATAAAGTATACGCCACCAACACGATCTACAATTCGCCCGAGCTCTTGTCGCGCGATTGGTTCGTCGAAGTAAATCTTTTGAAGTATATCGCCTATTATATCGAAGCCGTCAACATCAACCGTTCGGTTAGCGCGATCATCGATCCGTTCGAAAAGATCAAGACCATGCTTGCCACGATTGAGGATAACGGACACAAATTCTGATTTTCTTAAACCGTAATTTCTTTATAAAAATACGACGCCCGCACAAAATCACTGTGCGGGCGTTTTGTCGCTTCGCGCGACATTCAATCCAAAAAATTGTGCGCGCCGAAATCCACAACGTCACCCGAAATACTGTCGTCGGCATTTCCGATGTTTTGCACATTGGTAAAGGCTTCGGGCACCGCCCCGACGATTACCGTTTCGGCAACGCAAATGCTTGTCGTGACTTCTTCCGAAACGCTTTTGAGGGGCATCAATACCGAAATAGTCGTTCGTATTTCCAGATATATGCGGTGACAGGTTTGATTGATTCCCGCCGACGAAAAAGTGCTGACGAAATCGGTCGTCACGGCACCGAGAGGGGAAAACGAAAACGGAATTTCGGGTCCCTTTCCCATCAAGAAAGCGCTTTGCGAAAGATTGCCCAATGGGACGCCGAAACGCTCGATTTGTGCATTTTTCAAGTTTTGCGAAATATCCAGCGAAAGACGCGCTTTCCATTCGTTCATCGCAACGACATCGGCACTCAG
>CAYNXA010000158.1:0-4927 GCA_964401015.1 uncultured Oscillospiraceae bacterium | reverse complement strand
GGGCGAAAAAGCCTTTTCGGCATACGTCTTTCGATTCAGGTTCGGCTTGCGTTGCCAAGCGTTTTCGAAAATGTATTTCGGGGGCTGTTCGATATCTTTACGGCGCGCCGCTCTTTCATTCGGCTTGCGGGTCGGTTTTCGCGCGGACGCGGCTCCCGTTTTTCTCTTCGGTTCAGCCGTGCGTTGCCGCTTTGCTTTCCCTCGCCTCTTTACAGCCGCTTGCTCCTTTGCGATCGCTTTCAGTTTAGCGGTTGCTTGCCTCTTAGCGAGTGCTTTCGGCTTTAGTGAGTGCTTTCGTCGCCGTCGGCTTCGTTTGCGGCTTCGTCGCTTTCTTCTCCGTCGCGGTCGTTTTCTCCGTCGCGATCAAGAATGACATCACAATCGGCGTAATCGTCGCTGTAATAGGCGATATGAACGCGTCTGCCTTTGATGAGTTCCAAAAGTGCCAGAAAAGTCGCGACCACCTCGCCCCGTTCGGTCACGTCCTCAAAAAAGCTGTCGAGGCGCATTTTGTCTTTGCGCACCAAGCGTTTCAAAACATGGACGATTTTTTCGCCGACGCTGACTTGTCGCGTTGCCGCCATATGTCGGCCGAGATTTTCTTCGGCTTCGAAAAACGGATCTTCCTCCGGCTCGTCGTTGCGGGCAAGTGCGCGGCGCAACGCGTCGTACAAAAGCGATATATCGTGCGTCAGCCGATATTCGGGCACAAAATCGATCTCTTCCGGCGGCGTTTCGTAGCGTCCCCAATAGGTAAGCTCGCGGGTATGCAACACGTCGGCGGTTTCTTTCGCCCGACGGTATTCGAGAAGCATATCGACGAGTTCCCGACGCGGGTCCTCTTCCTCTTCTTTTTGATTCGGGAGCAACATACGCGATTTGATGAGCATCAGTCGCGCCGCCATGACGATAAATTCGCTCGCGACTTCCATGTTGAACAATTCCATTTGACGGATATAGTCCATGTATTGTTCGAGTATATCGGAGATCGGGATATCGTAAATGTTGACTTTGTTTTTGGCAATCAGCGCCAACAGCAGATCCAACGGACCTTCGAACATTTCAAGATGATAGGTCGGATTTTCTTCGTCCGATCCGAGGTCGTCCGAATCGAATTCACTCGATTCAAGGGCGTTCGCATCGGCTTCGGCTTCGATTGTGAGGTCGATTCCCGAAAGGTCGGCGTTTTCGGTCATGCCGTCGCGCGATTCTTCGTTCAAGAGTTCCCCGCCCATCGGTCACATACCTCCGTAAAGCAGGTAAAAGGGAATCAGGTCGACGAGCGAAAGTATCCACCACGTCACCGTCGAAACGCAATCGGAAATGACGTTGGTAAAGACGCCGAAATACAAAAGGGCAAGCAAAATCAGTTGCATGTACCGTTCGTTTCGAAAGCTCCATTCCGCCATTTTGCGAGGCAAAAGCGCCGTCCAAAGACGACTGCCGTCAAGCGGAGGAATGGGCAAGAGATTAAATACCGCATAGCCGACGTTCAATTGCACGCCGAGCAAGAAGAAAATATACAAAATCCGGATGGTCATGCCTCCGCCGTCGACATAAGTCGAAACGACCGCCACGATCTGCATACAGATCGCCGACAAAAAGGCAAGAATCAAATTGGAAAACGGACCCGCAAGCGAAGTGATGACAAAGCCCCACCGCGCGTTTTTCATATAGCGTGTGTTGACCGGCACGGGTTTTGCCCAGCCGAAGCCGAAAAACAGCAAAAACAAAAAACCGACGGGATCAATGTGTTTGACGGGGTTTAAGGTGATACGTCCCAAATTCCGCGCCGTATCGTCGCCCAATTTGTGTGCGGCAAACGCGTGCGCCGATTCGTGTACCGAAAGGGAAAAGAGAATGATCGGAATCAAGAGAAACAGTTGGATCAGGGCGTCTTTGGAAAATTGCCCCGAAATAAGCTCACGAAGCATATTTTCGGCTCCTTTATGATGGATGGACAAGGTTTGGCGGAATTTCTTTCAAAACGGATTGGAAAAATTCGAAAAAGAATCGGAATGGTTTGAAAAGTTTGGGGACGATTCGAAAGCGACTCGAAAGCGATTCCGACGCAATTCGGCAGCGTTACCGAGGCAATTCGGACGCGTTTCGCACGTTCTTTTGCGAATCGTACCGCAAGCATAAACATTCCTTATTATTATACACGTTTTTCTCACCAAAGTCAACCGTTTGCGCAAAGTTTGAACAAGAACGCGCGAAATTTCTTTGTCACACCTAACGGTGAGTATTGCCGCCCCTTCGGGGCGCACCCGAAATTTATGCCCACGCAAACACTTACCTTGTAGGGGCGGATAGTATCCGCCCGCACCTGCGGTGGGTGCCCCGCGCCCCTATATCCAAGTCTCCCCTGCCTAAAGGATAAGCAACAAGTTGCTTTGGGGGACCGTGCCAAAGGCACGGTGGAGGGATTCCGAAATTTACGACGGCATGAATTTCATTATGCCTATATGCAATTTACCTTGTAGGGAACGACCTATGTGTCGTTCCGCAAAATTTGCGCCGACATAAATTTAGGAATCCCCCAGTCAGCTACGCTGACAGCCCCCTTTAGGCAAGGGGGCCTAAAAGAAAGGGGGTGCACGCCCGCCCTTATCCCGAAAATCGTTAACAATCTGTACCGAAATTTTGAATTTTGAAAATTTGCATAAAAAGACCTTGCATTTTTCAAAAAAACGGTATATACTTATACTGGTACAAGATTGAGGGACTGTCGGCTTTTTGCCGAATTGCTCTTCAATTTTGCATAATTTCCGTCACGGAAAATCAAATAGGAGGGTATAAATTATGACCAACAACAAGTACGTTTTGGATTGGGTCAAGGAAATGGCAGACCTGACTTGCCCCGACAACATTGTATGGATCGACGGCAGCGAAGAACAAACCAACGCTTTGCGCGCCGAAGCCGTTGCAACCGGCGAACTCATCAAGCTTAACGAAGAAAAGCTTCCCGGTTGTTATTTGCACAGAACGTCGATAAACGACGTTGCCCGCGTTGAGGGCAGAACTTTCATCTGCACCAAGAAAAAGGAAGACGTCGGCGCTACCAACAACTGGTGGGAATCGGGCGAATGCTACGAAAAACTCGGCAAACTCTTCCGCGGCTCGATGAAAGGCCGTACCATGTACGTGATTCCGTATTCGATGGGCGTTGTCGGTTCCGACTTCGCGAAGATCGGTATCGAACTGACCGACTCGATCTATGTTGTTCTCAACATGCTCATCATGACACGTGCGGGTCAATACGTTCTCGACAATCTCGGCGACCGTTCCGATTTCATCAAAGGACTTCATTCGAAAGCCGATCTCGACGAAAACAACCGCTATATTTGTCACTTCCCCGAAGACAATACCATCTGGTCGATCAACTCGAACTACGGCGGTAACGTTCTTCTCGGCAAAAAGTGCTTCGCACTTCGTATCGCTTCCTATCTCGGCCGTAAAGAGGGCTGGCTTGCCGAGCATATGCTCATTCTCGGCGTGGAATTCCCGAACGGCGATATCAAGTATATCTCCGCCGCATTCCCGTCGGCTTGCGGTAAGACCAACCTTGCCATGCTTATCCCGCCGGAACTCTTCCGCGAAAAGGGTTACAAAGTATGGTGTGTCGGCGACGATATCGCTTGGATCCGTGTCGGCAAAGACGGCAGACTTTGGGCTGTCAACCCCGAAAACGGCTTCTTCGGCGTAGCGCCCGGTACCAGCGAAAAATCCAACCCCAATGCGCTTCACACCACGATGAGCAATACCATTTTCACCAACGTTTGCCAGAATCTCGACGACAATACCGTTTGGTGGGAAGGTCTCGACAAGAATCCGCCCAAAAATGCGCTTAACTGGAGAGGCGAAAAGTGGGATTGCGACAAGTATGACAAGAACGACAAGTCGACTTGCGGCGCTCATCCCAACTCGCGTTTCACCGCGCCTGCTCGTCAGTGCCCGTGTGTATCGCCCGAATTTGACAGCTTGACCGGCGTTCCGCTCGAAGCAATCGTATTCGGCGGCAGACGTGCCAAGACCGCTCCTCTCGTATATCAATCGAGAGATTGGCAGCACGGTACTTTCGTCGGCTCGATCATGGCATCCGAAACGACCGCTGCCGCGTCGGGTGCAGTCGGCGTTGTTCGTCGTGACCCGATGGCAATGCTTCCGTTCTGCGGTTATGATATGGGCGAATATTTCGGTCATTGGCTCGAAATGGGCAAAAAGATCTCCAATCCGCCTAAAATCTTCCACGTTAACTGGTTCCGTACCGATGACGACGGCAACTTCATTTGGCCCGGCTTCGGTGATAACCTCCGTGTTCTTCTTTGGATCCTCGACCGTTGCGAAAACAAGGTAGATGCCGTTGAAACCGCTATCGGTTATGTTCCGAAACCCGAAGATATCAATATCGAAGGGTTGGATATCGACCTCAATACCATCAAGAATCTTCTTTCGGTCGACAAAGAACACTGGCTCGAAGATATCGACAACATCAAGGAATTTTATGCAAAGATCGGCGCTACCATTCCCGCCGAATTGCATGAAGAATTGGCAAAACTCGAAGCAAATCTTCAAAAGTAAGTCAAGTAAGTCGATTCAATCCGTCGAAAGCAAAAACGTAACGAGATCGAATTTTCGAAAACTCTTTTGCTTTCGGCAAAATCAAAAAGAAGTCGGATTTTTTCCGGCTTCTTTTTTTCACTGCGCACCCCCTCTTTCTTGCCTCCCTTGCCTAAAGGAAAAGCAACACGTTGCTTTGGGGGACCGTGCCAAAGGCACGGTGGAGGGATTCCGAAATTTACGTCGGCGTGAACCAATACGCGCCTCGGCACCGCTTCGTCCTCTGTAGGGAACGACCTATGTGTCGTTCCGCGGGATTTACGGCGGCATAAATTTGAGAATCCCCCAGTCAGCTACGCTGACA
>CAYNXA010000157.1:0-5051 GCA_964401015.1 uncultured Oscillospiraceae bacterium | reverse complement strand
GACGCAGTGTGTGGATCAGTTCGAACGCTTCTTCGTCGCTTTTTCCGTCGCGCAACAGCGTCCCCGCCGCCTCGTATCCGCCGAGCGGCGCCGCCTCTTGCGTGCCGCTTGAATCGGGCGGCAGTTTTGCGGATTGCCAAAAATGCGGCGAAAAAAGACGGTTGAGAGCGTAAGCGTTCGACAAGCGCTTTTCTGCGAGTGTATCGGCATCGCACAGCGTATTGTCGGCACAGCGTACCAAATACGGCGATTTTATCGCCGCGAGATCGGCGCTTAACGCTTCAAAATACGTGTCGGGCAGGGTGGATTCGCCGAGTGCCGACGTAAAACGGTCGGTTTCGTTTTTCAATCGCTCCCATTGCAAAAAGCAATAGGCGGCACAGTCTTTCGCGGACGAGAAAAAACGACCGTAAAAACTGTTCGAAACCTTTTCGTTTCGAACACGGTCGGCGGCGTGACGCATATAATGCGCCAGTACGAAACGCACGGTTTTCTTTTCGCCGGCGGCAAGCGTAACGTGTGCGCACAGCGCACCGACAAGCGGTTCGGAATCATTCGAACGATTGGAATCGTTCGCTGCATTTCCTTTTTCGCGCGGCGTGTTTTTAAGCGGAACGCCGTTTGCGAGAAGATTCAAGAGATTCGAACCGTCCCCACCGACGTCGACGTATTCACGATACGAAACTTCCTCACTGTCGGTTGCAAGACAGAGATTTTTGGCATTATGCGAAGATTGCAAAGCGCCGTCATCGTCGGCATCGTCCTCGGATAAAAAGCAGAGCGCTTTCATATCGCACCGAATATCGCCGTCAAAACGGTTGATGCCGTGTTCCAACGGATTTTCGGCGGCGGCACAAAGTGTACAGCGTACCGTTTCGCTTCCCGTGTTGTGCAGTTCCCATTCGAAAAAAGCGGCGGGAATACCCGAATCGATGTGATTGAGCGGCAAAAACGGATTATACGCGCAAAGCGAGAGCTTGCAAGGCATATCCGTATGCGTAAAGGGCAAGCGGACATAGGGAAAACGAAGCAGGAAAGGAGCGGGCTCGCAATGCGGCAAAGAATCGTTTTCCCGCGCTCCCGCACTCAAAAGCCGAATGTCGGATTCACCCGATGCGCGGTCGGTACGTAAAGCAAAACGGAAAAAACGCCGTTCGGTTTTCCCGAACAGACGGTAAAAATCGGGATTTCCCTCGTCGGACAGCAGAATACCGCCGGTCCCGATTCCCGAAAGAGGAAAGCGAAGAGCGGTTGCCGTATCGGCGGGATAGGTAACAGATTGCATATATGCCTCCGTAAACGAGCTGATAAAGAAAATATCCGAGCCGTCAAACGAAAACGACGCGGCAAAACGTGCGGAAAAACCGCCTCATGCGACGGACGTTACACTTTCGGCTTTCGATAACGCACGGTGAAATAGATTGCCACGGCAAGCAACGCCGCGTCCCAAAACACGTCGTTCACGTCGATTCCCGAAAGAAATACGGCACGGTAAATGTCCAACAAAATAAGGACGCCCCAAAGACACCAAACCGCGATCAATAAACTTTTCGGTACATGCGGTTCTTTTTTCTCTCGCTTGATTTTCGGTGTGTATTTTGCCATATCGGTTCCTTTCGATATTATTTAAGAATTTGCCGTTTCGGATTCGGATTCGCTGTCGAACGACTGTACTTCGTCGAAATTATCGCTGTGTACCTCGTCGCACAAGTCGGGAATCGTTCGCAACAGCTTTCGCATATCGACAAGCGTGCCGTCGATAAGGGTCAGCGAAAATTGGTAGTCAACTCCGTCGACTGTGCCGCGCCATTCACAGGCGTAGACATGCTCACGGGTCAAGATTTCAAATTCAATCGTTTCGGAATAGACGTAGATGTCCTCCAAGCCCATGTCGGCATAGCCCGACAGATTCGAAACCGTATAGCCGCCGTCCGCCATGCGAAAGATTGCCGTAAGTCCGTTTTCACCGAAGTATTCGGTCTCGGCAACAAAACCGTAGAGTGCGCGATAGGTGCTCGGCATTAGAGAACTTACGTCCGAAAAATCGGGCGTCAGTGGCGAAAAACCGCAAAGCTCGCCGAGTTCTTCGACGTTTTTCGCTTCGACGATAATTTCGGTATCGGATTTTCGTTCACAAGACGAGAGGATAAACACAGCACACAGGCAAAAGGACAAGATTGTCGACAGAGCGGCAAAACCAAAACGTTTCATAAGAATTCCTTTTTAGATTACGAACCGCAAGCGGAATCGTTATTTTATATTCAGTAGAATTATACCATTTTTGCGACAATAAGTCAAGACCCGAAAGCAGGAGAAACCGCAAACGGAACCAAAAACTCTTCCTTGGAAAATGATGAAAATTTTTTCACTTTTGCTCACTGCCGTATCCGGTGGAAAAGATGAAAAAGATGTCGGTGCAAAGTTAAAAGAGATAACGGGCGGTGTGCTTGTTCGGGTCTTGGGAAAGAAAGCGTCGACTGTACCGTAACATTCTTTCCCAATGCTCGTTTTTTCGCGTATATATTCACCAAAAAGCGTAAAAGTATCTTGGACAGTTTATGTATAAATCGTACATTTTTCCCGACAGAGCTTGACAAACGCCGCAAAAATGTGTAATATAAACATACGGCGCGGTATCCGTGCCGAAATTCAGACGCACCGCGTCAATAAACACGGAGGTAATTATCATGAAAAAGGCTCTCACACTGCTTCTCACGGCGTCCATGGCTCTTTCTCTCGCCGCTTGCGCGAAGAATGATGTCGACGGCAAAAACAACGGCGACAATTATGCCGCAAACAACACCGAATACTTTATCGGCGGTACCGGCCCTCTAACCGGTGATAACGCAAGCTACGGCACTTCGGTTCAGCAGGGTGCGATCCTCGCAATAGAAGAAATCAATGCAAACGGCGGTCTTAACGGTACGAACTTTAAGTTCGACATGAAAGACGACAAGGCGGCAGCTGCCGATGCTCAGTCGGGCTACGATATGCTGTACGAAGCCGGTATGCAGATTTCGATCGGTTCCACGACTTCCGGCTCTTGCGCTTCTTTTGCCGAAAAAGCAGTGGCGGATAATCTCTTCTTCCTGACTCCTTCCGCTTCGGCTGCCAACGTAATCGAAGGCAAGTCCAACGCATTCCGCGTATGCTTCGGCGACCCCGACCAAGGTGCTCTTGCCGCAAGAGAATTCAAAGACCAAGGCTATGAAAAGATCGGCGCTTTGTACGATACGAGCGACGCATATTCGAGCGGTATTTACGAAGCTTTTAAGGCAGAAATGGAAACTTTCGGTCTCGAATATATCGAGCAAACCTTTGACGCCGAAAACAAAAAAGACTTCTCCACCCAGGCAGAAGCGCTCAAAGATTGTGACGTGATCTTCCTGCCGTTCTATTACACCGAAGCAGGCCTCTTTGCAAAAGCTGTTTCGGCAAAAGGTTCCGATGCGCTTCTCTTCGGAAGCGACGGTCTTGACGGCGTTGCCGATCAGGTTGACGACAGCGTTTCGAACGTTATCAAGTACATTACGCCTTTCGACGTAAATTCGGAAGAAGAACCCACAAAGTCGTTCGTGGACGCATACGTGGAAAGATTCGGTGCTCAACCCGACCAGTTCGCCGCCGATTCGTATGACGCCGTAAAAGTTATCTACGAATGTATGAAGAATGCCGGTGTCGATGACGTTACGATCGACCCCGCAACTCTTTGCGGTCTTGTTGTTGCACAGATCACCGATCCCGACTTCAGCTACACCGGCACGACCGGCACCATGACTTGGGATGCTTCCGGCGCTTGCAACAAGGTTCCCGTAATCGTTACGCTGAACAAGTGATCGATTGTACGTAAGGTTCCTTGCGCACAACTCGACGTGTAAAACAAAACGAGCAATATCGGTACGTTTATTCGGTTGGGCACAAGGCTGTCTTTGTGCCCAACTATAACTATTTGTAGGAGCAATTCTTTATGAACACATTGATTGACGGACTCAGTCTCGGCAGTATCTATGCCTTGATAGCATTGGGGTATACCATGGTATACGGTATCGCCAAAATGCTGAATTTCGCCCACGGAGATATCATCATGGTCGGTGCGTATGCGATTTTGGTTTCGCTGAACACGACGGGACATCCGATCGTTGCCGTAATCGCTTCGATCGCGGTTTGTACGGTGCTCGGCGTCTTGGTCGAAAAATTTGCCTATAAACCCTTGCGCGGTGCCTCTCCTTTGGCAGTTTTGATTACGGCGATCGGTGTCAGCTACCTACTGCAAAGCATTGCTCAACTTGTGTTTGAATCCAAATCCCGTCCCGTTTCGGGTTGGAAGATTCCCGATATTGCATTTTTGAAAGAGCGCGGGATTCCTACCGCTTCGGTGGTCACCCTTGTCATTGCGGCAATTATTATGGTCGTTTTGACCCTCTTTATCAATCTCACGCGTACGGGCAGCGCCATGCTTGCCGTTTCCGAAGACAGAGGTGCCGCGACCCTCATGGGTATCAACGTCAACCGTATCATCACGACGACCTTCGCCATCGGCTCGGCGCTTGCCGCTTGCGCGGGTATGTTCTACCTTTTGCAAATTCCCAATGCCGAACCGACTCTCGGCGCCATGCCCGGCATTAAAGCGTTTACGGCGGCGGTCATCGGCGGTATCGGATCGATTCCCGGCGCCATGCTCGGCGGCATCTTGCTCGGCGTGATCGAAAAACTTTCGCTCAGTGTACCTGCCGTCGCCCCCTATACGACGTCGATCGAATTCGGTTTGCTGATTTTGATTCTTCTTGTGAAGCCGACCGGCTTCCTCGGCAAAACAACCAGAGAGAAGGTGTGAGTATGGGTCGTTATTTTAAGTCGTTGAAAGAAGATTTTCGCTTTAAGTATGCCGTAAATTATTACCTTGTACTCGCTTTGCTTCTTGTCGGCGTTGCACTTTTGCTGACGGGCAATCTTCGCCCCTCCACGGCAACTCTTTTTACCCAGATCGGCTTTAGTATCATTCTTGCCGTTTCGTTGAACCTCATCGTCCGCTTCTTGGGCGAACTGAGTCT
>CAYNXA010000156.1:0-5106 GCA_964401015.1 uncultured Oscillospiraceae bacterium | reverse complement strand
CATTTTCAAGAATCCCCCACCCGCTTCGCGGGAGCCCCCTTTAGGCAAGGGGCCTAAAAAAGAGAGGGGCTTCGCGGGAGCTTTGCGCTTGTTAGCCTTTCTTACCTTACAGAGAGAGGCGCGGGAGCCTTACTCTCTTTTCAAGCTTCCCTTATTTTGTAGGGGCGGATATCATCCGCCCGCACCAAACACCGAGCATTCCCGCCCTTTGGGGTACAAAAAGAAAGGTAAGAAACAGATGAGAAAATTCGACACAAAAGTTCAGCATTTGAAATACAAAGTCTTGCGCGAAGTGGCGCGCGAAGCATGGCACGGAACTTTGACGGAAAACCTTCTGACCATTCCGAAAAAGATCGTTCCCGGCAACAAACCGACCATGCGTTGCTGTGTGTATAAAGAACGTGCCATTGTTGCCGACCGTGTTCAACTTGCCATGGGCGGCAATCCCGACAATCCCAATGTTATCGAAGTTATCGAAACCGCTTGTGACGAATGTCCGATGGGCGGATATGAAGTGACCGATTCCTGTCGCGGTTGTTTGGCACACCGTTGTGAGGATGTCTGTAAAAAAGGTGCGATCGCATTTGATCACAATCACGTTGCGCATATCGACAAATCCAAATGCGTCAATTGCGGCGCTTGTGCGCAAGTCTGTCCGTTTACGGCGATCATCAATCGCAAACGTCCTTGTCAAAACGCTTGTAAGATCAAAGCCATTTCGATCAACGAAAACAATGCGGCGAAAATCGACAACGATACCTGTATCGCGTGCGGCGCTTGTGTGTATCAATGTCCGTTCGGCGCGATCATGGACAAATCCTATATTCTCGATGTTATAAATTTGATTCAAGAAAGCGACAACAATCAAAAGTATAAAGTGTATGCCATGGTGGCACCGTCGATTTCCAGTCAGTTTACTTACGCAAAGCTCGGTCAGGTTATTACCGGCATGAAAGAAATGGGCTTTTACACGGTGGTCGAAGCGGCGCTCGGTGCCGATATGGTTGCCGCCGCCGAATCGCGGGAGCTTGCCGAAAAGGGCTTCTTGACCAGCTCTTGTTGTCCCGCATTCGTCGCGTATGTCGAAAAAGCGTTCCCGAATTTGGTACAATATGTTTCGCATAACCTTTCACCCATGGCAACGCTTGCGAAATATATCAAAGAAAATCATCCGAACGCCAAGATCGTTTTTGTCGGGCCGTGTACCGCCAAAAAAGCCGAAGTGCAAAAGGATTCGGTTAAGCCCTATGTCGACGCATGTATTACCTTTGAAGAATTGCAAGCGCTGTTTGACAGCCGTGATATCGATATCACCACATTATCCGAGGGCGTTTTGGACAACGCGTCGTATTTCGGACGTATTTTTGCCCGCAGCGGCGGTCTTTCGGATGCCGTAAAACAGGGACTCAAAGAACAAGGTTTGGACGACTCGTTCGAACTCAAAGCCATTCCGTGTGACGGAATCGAAGCGTGTCGTGTCGCCCTTCTTAAAAAGAGCAAAAATGTATTGGACGGCAATTTCATCGAGGGCATGGCATGTGTCGGCGGTTGTATCGGCGGCGCGGGATGCTTGACTCACGGCGAAAAGAATCGTTCCGAGGTCGATAAGTACGGCAAAGAAGCGCTGGAAAAGACCATTTTCGACGCGATTTCGATTTTGAAATAATGCACCTACGGTGAGTATTCCCGCGCCTGTCGGCGTACGTACGGGATTTACGGCGGCGTAAACCAAAACGCACCTTGACACCGCTTCGCCCCACTGTAGGGAACGACCTGTGTGTCGTTCCGTGAAATTTGCGACGGCGCGGATTTAAGAATCCCCCAGTCAGCTACGCGCTGACAGCCCCCTTTTTCAAGCCTCCCTTGCCTGAAGGGAGGGGGACCACGCGAAGCGTGGTGGAGGGATTCCGAAATTTACGCCCACGCAAATCCTTACCTTGTAGGGGCGGATATCATCCGCCCGTTCGTAAAAATCCGCACTGTCGTAAATCCCGTACGTACGCCGACAGGCGCGGGAATACTCACCGTCAGGTGCACCGCAGGTGCTCACCGTTAGGTGTGCCGCAAGGTATTTTGCTTAAAAGTTGCGCAGATCGTATCGGTACAAGCGCTCGCATAACTCGGACCGATGGTAATATGCGACGCGGTACACAGCGAATCGCCGTCATGATAGGCGCAGTTTTTCACGTTACAGGAAATACCGTGAATATGCTCGGGAATATCCGAGGATAAAAGCGAATTGTCCAACCAATTGTTTTTGGATTTCATAGCAAACTCCTTTTTTGTTTTGGGAAAAACGTTTTGCTTATACAGTATGATTCGAAAGGAAGATTTTTATTCTTTATACGATTGCCGACACGCATCTTTCGTTTTCAACCGACAAACCGATGGAAATTTTCGGAAAACAATGGGAAAACCATGCCGAACGTTTACGCGACGCTTGGTGCTCTCTTGTCACCGACAGTGATACCGTTGTCATTCCGGGCGATATTTCATGGGCTTTGGATATGAATGAAGCGTATGCCGATTTGAAATTTTTGCATGAATTGCCGGGGCGCAAGATCATTGGCAAAGGAAATCACGATTATTGGTGGGCAACCATGAACAAACTCTTGCGCTTTAAGGAAGAAAGCGGTTTTTCGACATTGGATTTTTTGCACAACAATGCTTTTTTGGTCGAAAACAAGATCATTTGCGGCACGCGCGGTTGGGTCAATGAATTCGGTGTCAAGACCGAAGATGAACGAATCATCAAACGGGAAGCGGTACGGTTGGAATTGTCGTTGCAAGAGGGTATGAAATTCAAAGAACAAAATCCCGATTGCGAAATTTTGGTATTTTTGCATTATCCGCCGCTGTTTGGTGAATTTATGAATTACGATATCCTCGATATTTTGTATCGTTATGATATCAAAAATGTATATTTCGGGCATTTGCATAATGTGCGCGAAGAACAATTGGACAAAGAATATATCGGAATCCGTTTGCATTTGGTCGCCGGTGATTATGTCGGGTTTGTGCCGCAAGCGATTGAGTGATTGCCGAATTTGCGCCGCCGTAAATTTCGTGCGCGCCCCGCAGGGGCGGGAATGCCCACCGCAGGTGCCCTTGCCTAAAGGGGGCTGTCAGCGTAGCTGACCGGGGGATTCTCAAATCCGCGTTATCGCAGACCCCAATCTTGTAGGGGCGGATAGTATCCGCCCGCCCGTGAAAATCCGCATAGTCGTAAATCCCACGGAACGACACATAGGTCGTTCCCTACGAGGTAAGGTATAGGCAAGTGCGCATTGGTTTGCGTGGGCGGGGATTCCTAAATTTACGCCACCGCAAATTTCGGGCGCGCGCCGACAGGCGCGGCAATACTCAACGTTAGGTGTCACCATTCGACAAAATTTGGCATTCGTCGGCGGTGAGTGAAAAAAGAAATTGTTAAATAAATGTAAACATGTGCGGCAAACACTTGATTTTTCGCGAAAAAGGGACTACAATACCATACAGAGATTGGCACTTGAATCATTCGAGTGCTAAACTGAAACAAAAATTCAATCCATAGATTTTAGGAGGAACACGATTATGAAATTGAAACCTCTCGCAGACCGAGTTGTCCTCAAGATGACCGAAGCCGAAGAAACCACCAAGAGCGGTATTATCCTTACCGGTGCGGCTAAAGAAAAACCCAGCATTGCCGAAGTTATCGAAGTCGGCCCCGGCGGAAACGTCGACGGCAAAGAAGTTATTATGACCGTAAAGCCCGGCGATAAGGTTATCACGAGCAAATATTCGGGTACCGAAGTGAAATGCGGCGGCGAAGAATATGTGGTCGTTCGTCAGGGCGATATTCTCGCAATCGTAGAAGAATAAGACCGTCCCGGCTTTTTTCACGACCCGCACTCAATCATAACAACAGGAGGAATTTATCATGTCCAAAGAATTGGCTTACGGCATTGATGCCAGAAATGCACTTATGAGAGGTGTCGACAAGGTTGCCGACACAGTTAAGATCACCCTCGGCCCGAAGGGAAGAAACGTTGTTCTCGATAAGAAATACGGCTCGCCCCTTATCACCAACGACGGCGTTACCATTGCCAAAGAGATCGAATTGGAAGACGCTATGGAAAATATGGGCGCACAACTTCTCAAAGAAGTTGCCACCAAGACCAATGATGCCGCCGGTGACGGTACCACGACCGCGACGTTGCTCGCACAGGCTTTCGTTCGCGAAGGTATGAAGAATGTGACCGCCGGTGCCAACCCCATGGTACTCAAAAAAGGTATTCAAACGGCTGTTGATACGGCTGTTGCCAAATTGAAAGAAATTTCGAAAGCGGTTGACGGTTCGAAAGATATTGCCCGTGTCGGCACCGTTTCGTCGGCAGACGAAGTGATCGGTAAATTGATCGCCGACGCTATGGATAAAGTAACCGCCGACGGCGTTATCACCGTCGAAGAGTCCAAGTCGTCGGATACCTATTGTGAGATTGTGGAAGGTATGCAGTTCGATCGCGGTTATATCTCGCCTTATATGGTAACCGATACCGATAAGATGGAAGCGGTTATCGACGATCCGTATCTGCTCATCACCGACAAGAAAATTTCGAATATTCAGGAAATTTTGCCTCTGCTCGAACAGATCATGCAATCGGGCAAGAAGCTCGTGATCATTGCCGAAGATGTTGAGGGCGAAGCTCTTTCGACTTTGCTTGTAAACAAGCTGCGCGGCACCTTTACCTGTGTTGCCGTTAAGGCACCGGGCTTCGGTGACAGAAGAAAAGAAATGCTCACCGATATTGCAACCTTGACGGGTGGCGAAGTGATTTCGTCCGACCTCGGTCTTGAACTCAAGGATACCACGATCGCTCAGCTCGGTCGCGCAAGACAGATCAAGATCACTAAGGAAAATACCATCATCGTCGACGGTGCGGGTGACAGCGATGCCATCAAGGCACGTGTGGCACAGATCAAGACGGCAATCGAAACCACTACGTCGGACTTCGATCGTGAAAAATTGCAGGAACGTCTTGCCAAGCTTGCAGGCGGTGTTGCCGTGATCAAAGTCGGTGCGGCTACCGAAACCGAAATGAAAGAAAAGAAACTTCGTATCGAAGA
>CAYNXA010000155.1:0-5130 GCA_964401015.1 uncultured Oscillospiraceae bacterium | reverse complement strand
AACGATCGACGAAAACACAAAGCGAATTTGCTTGATACTTTCCGCAGGAGACGGCACTTTACTGCGGGTGCAACCGTCGACCGAAGAGGCGTTTACCGTCGAATACCGAATTGAGAAGAATTAAAAGAACGAACATTCGCTCGGCTTGTCGAGCAACGAAAAAAAGAGGGCTGCTTTTCGGCAGACCTCTCTTTTTTTATCAAGAATCGCTTTTTGGATTTTTTCCTTTTATCAGGGAAAAAATCGTCATCAAAATCGGGAACACCAGCGCCGCCAGCACGCCGAGACGCAGATTATCGTTTGCATTGCCCGCGACGAATCCGACAAAAGTCGGTCCCGCCGAGCAACCGAGGTCGCCCGCCAATGCCAAAAAAGCAAACATGGCACTGCCGCCTTTTACGGTCGATGAGGCGAGACTGAACGAACCGGGCCACATGATACCGACCGAAAAACCGCAAAGAGCGATTCCCAAAAGCGCGAAGATCGGATGAGACGACAAGGCAATCATGCAATACGAAAGAACGCACAAAAGGCCACACAACAGCAGAGCGGGTTGCAATGGGAGCTTGTGATTGATCTTGCCGTAAAGACTGCGCGAAACGCCCATCAAAACCGCAAACAGCGCGGGACCGAGGAGATCGCTGTAGCTTTTGGAAATGCCGAGAGCGCTTTCGACAAATGCCGATGTCCATTGACTGATTCCCTGTTCGCAAGCACCGGCGCACGCCATCAGCGCCATAAATAACCAAAAAGTTTTGTTTTTCACCAAAGCACCGAGCGAAAGTTGTTCGCCGACGGTTTCCTCCAAGGTTGTCATCGGGACAAAGAAAAAGCGTACTGCGCCGAAGATCGGTACGATCGTCCACAAAAGAGCGGCATATTTCCAATTTTCGATACCGAAAAGACGGAAAAACAGCGTCGAAAGAAGGACAACTGCCACGCAACCCCAACAGAAAAACGAATGTAAAAGACTCATCGTGCCCTCTTTGTTATCGTTGGGACACGCTTCGACGATCGGGCTTACGACCACTTCCAAAAGACCGCTTCCCGACGCATAGATCAAAGCGGCGCAAAGCAAGCCGACAAACGGGTCGGAAAAAACATCGGGGAAAAAGGACATGGCGGCAACTCCGACGGCAACCAAGGTGTTTCCGACGATCGCGGAAACACGGTAGCCGATCTTATCGATGAAAAACGCCGAGAAGAAATCGACGAAAAGTTGAAGCATAAAGCAGGTGGTGACGAGGGTGGTGATCTTTACCAACGGAATGCCGTATTGCTGTCCGAATTGCAAAAACAAAAGTGACGGAAACGAGCAAATGATCGATTGGGAAATATAACTGATGTAACAAGTGAAAATAGTTTTACGATAGGGGGTTTTGATTTTGGTCGTCATAAGTACCTCGAAAGCAGAAACGGTTTGTAATCGAGAATTTTGTATTATCGGAGCAAAGGAAGCAGTCGTTCGAGAATTCGCTCGGCGATCGCCGCCATGCCGCGGTCGTTCGGATGAGCCGCAACGCCGCTGTGTTCGAAAAGCCCGATCGCTTTCATGCCGTTGTCGTCGCCGAGATCCGAAAGAGGAATCGGCGTGTCGGCGTATTTTCGTGCCGCACTGTCCAACGCGTCAAAGGTCCACGGGCTGTTCCAAAAGGTTTCGGTAATAAGCAATTTGCGTTTGCCGCTCGCCGAAAGATATTCGCAAAGCGTTTCGAATCCTTTCGCAACATTGTGTGCGGCGGCACTTTCGCGGGATATATTTTCGCCCAACCGCAAAATCACGATATCGGGATCGAAAACGGGAACTTGTTTCATGGCGTCATCGTATTCGTCGGGGGAAACCCAAAAGGCGCGTTCCCATGCCGCTTCTTGCAGAATCATAAACGCCGTATCGGGCGCGGTTTCGGTTACGGCACTCATAATGCGGTGGCAGTAATCGTTTTCTTCGCATGACGCCGCCATGCCGTAATTGCCGTGCCAGCCGATCTGCGGGGCGGGTGCGTGTTTGGTAATCGAATTGCCGATGATCAAAATGCGTTTGCCCGGAGCGTTTTCGCTGTAAAGCCGAATCTGTTCGGATGGTTTGACTTGGTTCTTCGACGAAACGGTGTTGGCGTCGATGGAAAGAGAGTTTGTCATACGCTTGCTCCTTTGAAAGATTGAGAAAAGGACGTTATTCGGAATTTACACAGTCATTTTTTTGATCCAATGATACCGATTGACGCGAATCGCGGCGGCGGCACATTTGAAAATTTGGTCGCTGTTCAAGCAGAATACGATGATATACGGCTCCCATTTCCAAAGAAACGCCGCGGCGAACGATACGGGGAGCACGATGCACCAAATGCTGATAAGGTCATTGATAAAGACAAAACGCGAATCGCCGCCTCCGCGTATGATACCCGTGATGACCGGCATTTCGTATGCTGTGCCGATACAGGTGATGCACAATACCAGAATAAACTGCTCCGCCATGACCTTTGTTTCGGGGGCAAGGTCATAAAGCGACAAAATCGGCGTGCGCAGGAAGAAGAGTACAATGCTGGTCAAAATGCCGATTGACAAAAACATGAGCTGAAGCGTGTTGACATAGCCTTTCAGCTTCTTCAGTTCGCCTTTTCCGACTGTCTTCCCGATGATGACCGACGTGGCAGATGCGGCACCGACCGAGGCGACTTTCAGCACTTGGAAAAGAGTAGTGGCAACCGAATTGGCGGCGATTGCCGAATCGTTCATATGACCGAGAATGACGGTTTGCAAGGCGGTCGAAACGCCGAACATGGTGGAAACGACGACAAAATAGCCGCATTTCTTGAAATAATCGACCAACAAGATCTTGTCGGGACGAACAAAGTCCGAAATCTTTGCTGCCAGTTTTTTGTCGATGAACAAAAGATACGTAAGCACGACGAAAAATTCAAGAATACGCGATACCAATGTACCGATCGCCGCGCCTCGAACACCCATGGCGGGCGCTCCGAAATGACCACCGATCAAAGTATAGTTGATCGAACAGTTTACCAACAACGCCATAAGCGACGTATAAAACGAAATGCGGACGGTTTCGACCGATTTCAGCTGCGCCAGTAGAATGTTGGTCACGGCAAAAAGAGGATAGGTGTATTTGATGATCTCAATATACTTTACTCCCTCGGCGATGATGGCTTCGCCGGGCGTGAAAATGCGCACGAGTGCGCTCGGAAAGAAAGAAGCGAGCACGAACAGCAAAAAGCCGACGAACAGTCCGAGATACAGCGCCGCCGTTCCCAACGATTTGATGGGATTTGTGCGCTTTTGTCCCCAATATTGACTGCCCATCACGACCAGTGCGTCGCCGATACCCATGATGATCTGTTGAAAAATAAATTGCAACTGATTGACCGACGCGACGCCCGAAAGCGACGTTTCGTTATAGGCACCGACCATTACGTTGTCGGCAAGATTGACGCTTAAAACGATGACGTTTTGCAAAACGATCAATATGTACAAAGAAAAGAAGCTTTTGAAAAAGCTTTTGTCGCGTGTAAGTTCCATAATAACTCCCCAATCGATTTTTGCGGCAAGCGAAAAAATACGCCTTTCGCCGCGCACGAGGGGGATTATACCGCAAAGGCGGAGGAAAGTCAAGCTGTTTCGGGAAAAATTTCGGCATTATTTGCGCTTTTGCGCCGTCTTTTCGAAAGGGGCTTCGAAAGAATGTTTTTTGGAAAATCGACAACCGAAAAAATGTATACTTTTTCGGCAAAGTCCATATAATGCCTATGACATTTTTCGTTTGGGGAAAGCGGGGGTCAAAAACGGAATACAAGCGATTTTACGTATCGACGCCCAAACGTGCGCCGACGATCCAGACACCGATGCCTTGCCCGCTTGCCGAGAGCGTTACCGAGCTTTCGGTTGGGAAAAGCGGAAAAGACGAAAGTGTCGGACTTTCCGAAACGGTGACCTTGCGTCGGCGTAACCGACGCGCGTGTCTTTACGGTGTCTTTTTGACGCTTTCGGTGCTTTCGTGTTTTGTTATCCCCTTTACGAGCGACGGGAAACATCTGCTTTCGCTTGCGGCAAGCCTTTTGACGGCAAAGGACACCGTGGCTTGCGAACGGGTGCAAAGTCTGCTTGCGCCTTTGCTTGCCGATGGGACATTGTACGAGCCGAAAAACGATTCGTCGGGTAAGATAACCGAAGCGACCGAAAAAGCGGTATCCGACGGCACGACGGAATCGGGTGCCGAAACGACCGAAACAGCCGAAACAGCCGAAAGAACCGATACAAACGATACGAGCAATACGAGCGAGAGCGTGTCCGAAGCCGAAGAATCGGCGCGGTTGAAAACTGCCGATCGAATTGAAACGCTTACCAACGAAACGGCGTATGCGATTGATTTCGAAAGCCTTGCGGCACAAGAATACCCGATAGCACCGCTCTTTTTCGACGCGCGGTCGGAGTCGGACGACGGAAAAGCGGCGGTTGCCGTGTTCGGCGAGGAGGCGCCGCAAGTGCTGATTCTGCATACCCACGGTACCGAATGTTACGCCGACGGCAATACCGATGGGTTATACCGCACGACCGACACCGAAAAAAATGTGGTGCGTGTTGGGAAAGCGCTCGCCGAAGCGTTGCGCGAAAAAGGTATCTCGGTCTTGCATTGCGAGGAAATGTTTGATGCCGATTCGTTTATCAGGGCGTATCAAAATTCCAAAGCCGCCGCGCGGGCGTATTTGGCGGAATACCCTTCGATCCGTTATGTGATCGATCTGCATCGCGACGCCGTGTCCGACGAAAGGGGCAACTATGTGCCACTGCTATCCGAGATCGACGGGGAAGAAACGGCAAAACTCATGCTGGTTGTCGGAACTGATGAGGCAGGTGCCGACCATGCCGGTTGGCGAGACAATTTGCGAGTGGCGTGGTCGCTTCAAAAGCATGCCGAATCGTCGTATCCGACTCTTATGCGGCATATCAATTTGCGAAGTGCGAGCTTTAATCAGCAGCTTTCGGCGGGGTATTTGCTTTTGGAAGTCGGTGCTTGCGGCGGAACGGTGGAACAGGCGTGCCGTGCGGCGGTCTTGTTTTCCGATGTGTTTGCCGAAACGGTCGCCGACGAAGCGGGCGCGGATTCTTTGCGATAGA
>CAYNXA010000154.1:0-5148 GCA_964401015.1 uncultured Oscillospiraceae bacterium | reverse complement strand
CCTCTGCTGTTCGGTTCGACCGGCGAAATTCTGACCGAAAAATCGGGCAACTTGAACCTCGGAATCCCCGGCATCATGTATATGGGCGGCAGTGCCGGCATTATCGGCGCTTATATTTACGAGTGTTCGACCGATTCGCCGAACCCCGCGCTTTGCATTTTGATTCCGCTTTTGTGTTCGCTTGTCGGGTCGTCGCTTTTGGCGCTGATTTACAGTTTTCTCACCATAACCTTGCGCGCCAATCAAAACGTGACCGGTCTTGCACTTACCACGTTCGGTGTCGGCTTCGGTGACTTTTTCGGCGGCTCGCTGACCAAGTTGCTCGGCAACGGCGGTAACATCTCGGTAAAAACGTCGGCGGATTATTTCAAGACGACTTTACCGTTTGCCGATAAATGCGGCGCGATCGGCACAATCTTTTTCTCGTACGGATTCCTTGCGTATCTTGCCGTTATCATTGCACTTATCAGCGCATGGTTCTTGCGTCGCACGCGTGCGGGACTGTATTTGCGTGCCGTCGGCGAAAATCCCGCAACGGCTGACGCGGCGGGCATTAACGTAACAAAGTATAAATATCTTGCCACCGTCATCGGCGGCGCCATCGCGGGCTTGGGCGGTCTTTACTTCATCATGGATTATACCGGCGGCTCTTGGACGAACGGCGGTATGGGCGACCGCGGCTGGCTCGCCATTGCCCTCGTTATTTTCGCCATGTGGAAACCCGACCTCGGTATTCTCGGTTCGTTCGTATTCGGTGGCCTGTATATTGCGTATTCGTATATATCGGGTCTCAGCCGCAGTGCGTTGGCAATCTTCAATATGCTCCCGTACGTGGTGACCATTGTCGTTTTGATTATCACCAGCATTCGCAACAAAAAAGAAAATCAGCCCCCGCAAAGCTTGGGACTGGCATATTTCCGAGAGGAACGCTGATTTTGTCGCAGACGACAATGTAAAAATTCAAAAATTTCAAATCCAATACAAAAATCCCTTTCGATTGATTTCGTCGAAAGGGATTTTCTCATATGCCTGTCTTTCTATTTATTTGCCTATCTATCTGCCTAACTATCCATGTCGATTCGATAGCCGCCTTGCGGGGCGATGTCCGTTCGAAAAGGCGGTAAACGGCTTACGGTCGATTGACATTTGCGTAGATCACCACTGCAAAACGTAGAAGAAGATGCAAATGAAATGTAAAACGCTTGCGGCAACCACAAACAAATGGAAAATCGAATGCATATAGCGATGTCCGCCTTTGCCGCCTATGACGTACAAGATCGCACCGACTGTGTAAGCGACACCACCCGCCGCAAGATAAATAAAGCCGACAACGCCGATCGCTTCGATAAGAGTACCCAATGTCAAAACAACGCACCAGCCGAGTGCAACGTAGCAAACGATCGAGAACTTCTTGTAGCGTTTGAGGTCGATTGCGTTGAGGGTGATGCCGAGTGCCGAGACACCCCAGACGATTCCGAACATGACCCAACCGGTGACGGGATCTACGCGGCGGATCGCCGCCAACGAAATGGGGGTATACGTACCGGCGATCAAAATAAAGATCGTACAATGGTCGAGAATTTGCAAAACCTTTTTCGACGGTCTGCCCGGCAACAGCCCATGATAGACACTGGACATGGTATAGAGCAGTACGACCGAAATGCCGTATACGATCGCGCCCGCCAAGCTGTACGGATCGCCGCCGATGGCAGAAAAGATGATACCCAATACCAAAAAGGCAATGCCCATGGCACCGCCGGCAATGTGCGACACCGTATTGAAAATTTCTTCCCCTTTGGTATAATCGGGCAATACGCGGTCGGAAAGTTTGGTTCTTTGGATTCGGCTCAAGGCAAAACACTCCTTTCGGGTTCTTTTTTCTTTCTTTTCTTTTTTATTCCGTCGGGATCTTCGACAGCGGGTTCCGTGCGCGGGCTATCATTTTCCGCGAATAATATCGCCTACCGAAACGGGACGGTCGACTTTTACGGTATAGAGCATTTTCGGGTGGGGCGCCGATTCGATCGAATTGCCGTCCGTATCGCGCATATCGTGAAAAACAAACGGCTGTGCGCGCTTCATGGGCGATATCAAGTCGGCTTCTTGTCCGGTTACGGCTTTGTTGCGTTGCAAAAGTGTCGCGCGACCGCTTACGGGGTCGTAGCTTTCGACGGTGGCAAGAAAGGATTTTTCTTTGATGTAGCCGCCGTTTTGTGTGATCTGCGCATTTTGCAACGGGTGGTCGAAGAAATAACCGGTGCAGTATTCGCGGTGACTGACGCTTTCAAGCTCGGTCCGCGCAGACGGGTCGAAACGATAACCGTCGGGGGCGGCAAGATAGCGCATAAGCTCGGTTTTGTAGGCGTTGGTCGTGACGGCGGTATAATACGCGCTCTTGACCCGTCCTTCGATCTTAAAGCTGTCGATTCCCGCCGCGACAAGTTCGGGAATGTGCTCGATCATGCACATATCTTTCGAGCTGAAAAGAAAGGTGCCGCGTTCGTTTTCGAGAGCCGAAAGATGAATATCGGGGCGTTTGATTTCGGTTATGTCGGCGGAAAGTCCCGCACCGTTGTATTCCCAACGGCACGGTTGCGCACAGGCGCCGTGATTGGCGTCGCGTCCGACGAAAAAGTTGGAAAGCAGACAGCGTCCCGAATGAGAAACGCACATGGCACCGTGAACAAACGCTTCGAGTTCCAAAGTCGGCGGGATCGCATCGCGAATCGCTTTGATCTCTTCGAGCGACAATTCACGCGAAAGGACGATACGCGACGCGCCGAGATCGGCAAAGACCAAACAGCTTTCGGCGTTTACCGTGTTGGCTTGCGTGGAAATGTGTTTGTCGATGTGCGGGCAACAGCGCGACGCCAAACGCAACATACCGAGGTCGGCTACGATGATCGCGTCGGCACGAAGCGTATCGAGGAAACGCAAATAGGTCTCGCAATCGGCAAGTTCGCTTTGGCGGGGCATGATATTGACGGTAATATAGACTTTTACGCCGTGTGCATGCGCAAAACGAATCGCTTCGTCCAGCTCTTCGTCGGTGAAATTGTCGGATGCGGAACGCATACCGAAGCGTTTGCCGGCAAGATACACGGCGTCGGCGCCGTACAGAACGGCGAAACGCAATTTTTCAAAATTGCCGCAGGGCGACAGAATTTCGGGTCGGGTCAATCGGGTCATGAAGCAAGGGTTCCTTCCGCAATGGCATTGTTCAATCGCGAAGAGTGTTGGTCATAGGTCGTCGAGTAGACGGTGTCACCGCTCTTCAGCGAGAAGAAATAATAATAGTTGGTCGAATCGGGATAGAAAGCGGCGTTGATGGCTTCTATGCCGGGGTTGGAAATGGCGCCGGGGGTGAGTCCCGTACGTTTGTACGTGTTATAGGGGCTGTCGATTTCCAAATCTTGTTTGATCAAGGATGTTTTGCGTTCGGGCAGTGCATACATGACCGTCGCATCGGAATCAAGGCGCATACCTTTCTTCAGGCGGTTATGGAATACCGATGCCATCAGCGAAAGGTCGGAAGCGTGAACCGCCTCTTTTTCGATGATCGAGGCGAGAATGATCACTTCGTCCACGCTCATGCCCAATTCATCGGCGCGGTCGTAATAGACGCTTTCCATTTTGACATCGAAATTCGACAGCAATTTGTTGATGACCGAAATTTCGCTTTCGTCGGTAAAGAAGTCGTAGGTATCGGGGAACAAATATCCCTCCAAACGGTATTGGCGACCGTCGGTGTCGGTATTTTTCGAAAGTTCGGTGACGAAGCGATAGTTGTAGTCGTAATTTTGAATGGCATCAATATACTTGTCGCGTTCTCCGACGCCGTTGGCAATCAAAAGATCGAGTATTTCGTCGACGGTATAACCTTCGGGAATGGTGATACGCACGGTATCGCGCTCTTTATAATCGGTTTGTGCCACCAACGACAAAATGCGGTCGTAACTCATCGGCAGTCGCGCTTTGTCTTGACCGGACGAGTCGGCAACGTAATCGGAATAAACCGATTCGTTTTGATCGACATCGGTATCGGATTGGTTTATTTTTTCGTTTACAAATACAAATCGGATATCGCCGCTGTTAAATTCACCGGTATAATAGGTCGAATCGTCGATTTTTCCTTTTGCATATAACTTAAAGACCCAGGGGTAACGAATAATACCGTTTTCTTTCAAAAGATGTGCCACTTCGTCGAGCGACGCTCCTTCGGGAACGGTGACGGTTGTGCGGATATCGTCTTTGACAAAAGCAAAAATGTCGTTTCCGACATGAATAATGTTGACGGCAAGGAAAATCGAAACGCCGACGACACAAACAAGATAGAGAAGCGTCTTAAACAGTCCGATCACCGCACTTTTTCCGGTTGCGGCGTTTTTCTTCAATCGTTTGGCGTGGCGCAAACGCGCGTTGGTGGGATCCACATCGTCAAAATCCACGACTTTCGGACGCGAAGTTGTTTTGGTATGGGACGCGGAAGAATGAGCGGAATGGGACGGGGAAGCGCCGTTTTTCCCGTTGCTTGCGTCGGATGCCGTCGGAGACGATTGGGGAATGGACGAATAAGCGGGAGGAACGGCAGTGCCGCTCGTATGGACTTCGGGTATGGGGTTTACGGTTTTGGCGAAATTTTCCGCGCGCTTTTCGTATGCCGCATGTGTGCCGCTTGTCGGCGCGGAATTTTTTGTCGACGGGGTCGAAACTTGTCCGCTCGAATTGGCGGGAGCGCCTTGCGTTTCGTTCGGTTGCGGGCGAACCGACGACGGTTGGGACGGGGCTGCTTTGGCGGGCGAATCTTTGTGATTATGTAAGATGCCGAGCAGAACGTCTACGTCGTCGTCCATACGGAAAGGCTCTTGCGGCTTTTTGTTTTCTTCGGTCATGGGTTTGTATCACCTCGTATTTGGTCGTTGGGCGTTTGGTCATGCGAATGTTTGAAAGAGAGAAAAGGTCGGGCGGTCAAATCAGAAATCCGTAGGTACAGAACAGCAAAACGCAAGCGATAAAGCAAGGCGACAAAAATGCGTCGCGCAGGCAGTCACGCAGTCGTTTTCCGTCGGGAATCAGTCGCGGGAGCGGCTTGTCCGTTTGAGAATCGTCGTCGGTCGTCGGTTCGGCGTTTCCTGTGTCGGGAAAGGT
>CAYNXA010000153.1:0-5182 GCA_964401015.1 uncultured Oscillospiraceae bacterium | reverse complement strand
GTTCGATATCGGTCGGAAGCGCCGCCGTGCGGGACGAAAAGCTTTCGGCAAGCAGGGTTCGTGCCGCAAAAAAATCGTCCTCGGTCAACCGTCGTATCGAAAGCGCGTTTCCGCCCACAAACGGCATATCCGCACGTTCACTTTTTTCCCACTGTTCTTCGGACTTTCGCGTAAGCGACACCCGCGCAAGGAGCGGGCGAAAAGAGCAAGCGTCCAAAAAAGGCGGCGGGTCGACCGTTTCGCAAATCAGTTCGACGTTTTCGTCACCGTCGGTCAAGTCGGAAAAGGACGGTTCGCCGCCGTTGTCGTAATAATACAGCTGCGAAAAGCCGTCGCGCCGCAAAAAGAGCGCAAGAAAGCCGTCGGTTTCGGCGCAGCTCATTCGCCCCTCGTCGATCTCGGCGCGCAGTGCGTCGGGGGGCAGAAAAAAGTTGGTGCGAACGCCGCGTTTCATCTGCGAAAGAACGCACGCGTTCAGTTCTTTAAGCGTTGTGATTCTTTTCTTCATACTCGTTTTTGATTTTCACGCGGTCGATCTTTCCGTTGGCATTATGCGGAAACGCCGTATAGGGCAGATAAATATTCGGGATCATGTATTTGGGCAGTCGCCGCGAAAGCGCACCCGCCAGTTCTTTTGCCGAAAGCGTCCCCTCGTAGGCGCAAACGATACGGTCGTGCGATGCGTCGTGAAAACAAACGGCGTCGCCGATCCCGCATTCTTTCGCCACCCCGCCGAGTGCCCGCTCGATCTCGCCCAATTCGATACGATAGCCCATATGCTTTATCTGTCCGTCGCGACGGCACAGAAAGACGATATCGCCGTTTTCGTCTTTTCGTCCGATATCTCCCGTTCGATAAAGAATGTCGGGGTACGAAACGCGCGGATTTTGCACAAAAGCCGCTTTCGTTTTTTCGGGGTCGTTGTAATACCCTTTGGCAAGTCCCGCTCCGCGCACGCAAATTTCACCGCCTTCGCCGTCGGCAACGGGACATAAAGTTTCGTCCAACAGAAGCACTTCTTTGTTGGCAAACGCTTTTCCGATCGGAATCGCTTCCTCATCGGCGTAGTCGCGCTTCAAAATATGATAGGTGCAATCGACGGTCACTTCGGTCGGACCGTACAAATTGACAAAGGTCGCTTGCGGATGGGCTTTTTTCCAATTGTTCACGTGCCGTGCCGACAGCGCTTCGCCGCCGAGAGCGGCAAGGCGGAGAGTCTCGACCCGTTTCTTTTCCAAAATTTTCGACGAAGAAACCAAATGAAACGCCGACGTCGCCCACGTAAGCACCGTCACGCGGCGGCGATTCAGCTCGTCCAACAAAAGCGTCGGGAACAAAAAGAGCTTTTTCGGCAAAATATGGTCGGTCGCGCCGAGTTTTAGCGTCAAATAGATATCTTTGACCGAACAGTCGAAATAAAACGGCGCTTGATTGGCAAATACGTCGTCCTCGCGACAGTCGATCGCCCGTGCCATATGATCGGTGAAATCCAGCACCGCGCGATGGGATATCACGATTCCTTTCGGGACGCCGGTCGAACCGGAGGTGTAGATGATATAGACGGGGTCGATATCGAGAACGCTTGCGCGCCGCCGCGAAAGCTCGGTTTCGTCGGTCGGCACTTTGTTCGACAAAAGTTCGTCGATACACAAAGGCTTTGAGTCGAAATCTTCCGCAGGCGCGGAAAAAAGAGCGTCGATCTCTTTCGATTCGGCTTTTCCGTAAAGCAAAAGTTTCGGGCAAAGCCCTTTCAAAACGGTCGAAAGACGCGCTTGCGGCATGGCGGGATCAAGCGGTACATAATAATTTCCGCTGTACAAAACGCCGAAAAAGGCACACAGCGTTTCGACCGACCGTCCGACAAAAACGCCGATCGGGCCACCCGTGCCGACACGGGCACAAAGAGCACGGCCGATTTGTTTTGCCCGCGAGAGCATTTCACCGAAAGTAACTTCTTCGTATTCGTCGGTATAGGCTGTTTTGTTCGGCAATCGTTTTGCCGATTGTTCCAAATATTCCAAAACGTTCGTCATGTTTGTTTTCGCCCGCCTGACTGTTGAAAAATAATCTCCTTTATTCTATCACAAACAGGCAAAAAATGCAATAGCACGGGCACAATTTGAGCGAATTCCGCGCACAAGCGAATTTCGCACACACATTCGGGCAAACGGTCGCTTCGGGAATTCATTGCTCGGCAACCGAACTTCGGCAACACATTTCGTCGTCGGTTTCGTTCGAACGATTGCCGTCGGCATATAACGCTCGCACGGCGTTCAACTGCTTTTCGAATTTCTCCGCCGCATACGGCGGAAAGGTGATCTTCATGCGATCGCCGAAGCCGAACACCCACGAGTAAAACTGCGGCGACGGCACGACGTTTACCGAAACGAAAAACCGTTCGTCGTCGCAAATACGAAACGGCACATTTTCGCCGAAACGGTCGATGACAACGCCGGCAAGGCTCTTGTCGCACAAAAGCTCGACGTATTCGGGCTTGCCGCCGAACATACCGAACACCGCTTTCGAATACAGTGCCATGTCGGTTTCGGCGACGTTTTCGCCGTTTCGGCTTTCGTCTTGTTCGCGTTTTTCGTCGGTCAGCTCGATATCGGTGATCTTATCGACGCGGTAATGCTTGGTGATACGTTCTTTTTCATCGAACGCGACCAAATAATAATTTTCGTCGTCCCACGTAAGCGCAAGCGGACTCACCGTATAATAGGCGCCGTTATGACGCAGTATTTTTTCTTTGCGCATATTGCGGTCGAAATAGCGAAAGCGGATCTTCACATCGCGGATAATGGCGGTATGAATGTCGTCGACGGTATAGTAAATGCTTTCGTTCATGGTTTTGACGCGATTGGCAACGTATACTTGACGGTGCAATTTTTTTGCCTGATGACGTGACGTAAAGCGTTCCAATTTTTCGATCAGTTCGGCGCTTTTTTTGCGCGTGATGAATTTGGACGACTGCACCGCATCCACCAAAAGTTTCAGTTCCGCCAATTCGAAATCGCGCGATACCAACGCGTAGGCATTTGCCTTTCCGTCTTTTATCGTAAGAATATCCATGCCGTATTCGGTTAACGATTCGATATCCGAATAAACGCTTTTTCGTTCGGCGGAAATGCCGTACGCCGCCAATTTTTCAATCAGTTCGGCAATTGTCAGCGCATGGTCTTCGTCGGTCTCACGCTCGAAAATATCGGCAAGATACAAAAGTTTTAATTTATGCATACTGTCTTTTGGCATGAATCGTTCCCCTTTCGTTTTTTATCGGTCACACTTGCCTTTTCTCGCTTATTCGCTTTACAGTATACCGCATTTTTGCGTCGAAATCAATACGCATCGGAAACGGAAAAAGTTAATTTTTTCGAAAAATTACGCCCCGAATGTCAAATCTCACAAGAAATACAGCAGAAACGACCCATAATCCGTTCCGATTTGACTTGACTTTTCGGACTTTTGAACGTATAATTATATTGCTTTCGCGCGCGTTTTTTCACAGGCAGCTTTTTCACACAGCGTCCTATCTATCGTGTCGGAAGTCTTTTTTGTGCGGCGGTATGGTTTGTTTTCCGTTTTTCCGCCCACGAATTTGCATTTTTTACCGATAATTTTTCAAATATTTACGGGAGTGATACGACAATGAAAGACACAACGCTTGTTATCATGGCGGCGGGTATAGGCAGTCGTTACGGCGGCGTCAAGCAGATCGATCCCATCGGTCCGAACGGCGAGATCATTTTGGACTTTTCCGCATACGATGCGGTAAAAGCGGGCTTTAACAAAATCGTCTTTATCATTCGCAAAGACATCGAAAAAGATTTTCGCGAGATCACAAGCCGCAAGATCGAAAAGATGGTCGACGTGGACTATGTTTTCCAAGATATAAACGAACTTCCCGACGGTTTTACCGTTCCCGACGGACGGACGAAGCCCTGGGGCACGGGTCATGCCGTTTATTGCGCCAGACATGCCGTACATACGCCGTTCGCATTGATCAACGCCGATGACTATTACGGTCAAAAAGGCTTTGTCGCTCTACATGAGGGACTGATATCCGACAGCGATGACATGTACATGGTCGGATTTGAGCTGGGCAAGACCCTGACCGAAAACGGCACGGTTTCGCGCGGTGTTTGTACCGTGGAAAACGGTTATCTTTCCAAAGTGACCGAACATACGGCGCTCGACAAAAACAGCGGATTTGCCATGAACACCCCCGTTTCGATGAATATGTGGGGCTTGCAACCGCGCATTTTCAAAAAAGTCGAACACGATTTCGTCGAATTTCTCGGTTCGCTTTCGAATCCGTTGAAAGACGAATTTTATATCCCGTTTGTGGTCGACGATATGATTCAAAAAGGGCAGGCGCGCGTTAAAGTGCTTCATACCGACGATCAATGGTACGGCGTCACCTACAAAGAAGACAAAGCCTCGGTCGTGGCGGCTATGAAAAAATTGATCGAAGCCGGCTGTTACGAGGGCTTGTAAGCCGAACCGACCGTTCGGGTCATCCCTACTCCGACCGATTTTGCACACCATACTGTTTTTGAGAGGTTTTATCGAATGAATCAAAAAAGATTGAGCGAAATTCTCGACCGATTCGCGGCACAGGCAAACATTCGCCCTTACGGCAACGGGCATATCAACGACACGTTTCTTTGCGGCGGCGACGGCAGCGGCTATATTTTGCAACGCATCAACGCCGACGTGTTCAAAAACCCCGACGAAGTGATGGAAAACATCGCGGCGGTTACGGCATTTTTGCGCAAAAAGATCGAAGCGACGGGCGGCGACCCCGACCGCGAGACCATGACGGTCATTCCCACCAAAGAGGGGGAACTGTTTCTGCGCACCGAAGAGGGCTGTTTCCGTCTGTATACGTTTGTAAAAGATACTTACAGCGCCGACGTTGTCGAAAACAACAAGCAATTGTTCGAAGCGGGCAAAGCGTTCGGGAATTTCCAAAGAATGCTCGACGATTATCCGATGGACGGACTGCACGAAACCATCAAGAATTTCCACGTAACGCCCGAACGCGTAAAACAGCTTCACGAAGCGCTGGAAGTAAACTTCGAAAATCGTGCCGAGCGTTGCAAGCCCGAAATCGAAACGGCTTTGCATTATGCTTCTTACGCTTCCAAGATCGTCGATGCGATCGAAGCGGGCGAAATTC
>CAYNXA010000152.1:0-5294 GCA_964401015.1 uncultured Oscillospiraceae bacterium | reverse complement strand
ATTACATAGATATCCCAGACTTCGCAGAAGAGTGATTTTAACTATTCGCAAAATAGCCCGATGTTTTGCGAAAGCAAGGCGGTAGTTACTTACCGCAATTTAATTTTGCCCCTATCCATTGCGGTAGGGGTTACTATTTGCAAAACGTAGTATTTTGCGGATAGTTATTTTTTTATTCCAGTTCCCAATATCCAGTCGGCTGATACTTCATAGAAATCTGCTAATATTCCTAGCGTTTCTATATTTGGCTCTTGTTTTCCATTTTCTATTTTACTTATCACAGTTCTTTCTATTCCTGTTAAATCTGATACTTGTTGTTGTGTATATCCTGCTTGTATTCTAGCGTGTTTTAATTTATTTTTAAAATTTTCCTTGTACATTTTTTTCTCCTTTTTTGTTCCATTATAGCACATTTGCTGAAAAACAATGGGAAAATTTGGCACATTTACTACTTGCCAAAATGGCACATCTAGAGTTATTATTAAGTTGTGCAATAACAGCACAATTATTATAGGAATTGAGGTGTTGAAAATGAGAGTAACAGCGTTTGGAGCAAAGGAGTATGATTTTAAGGACGAGAAGGGAAAGGCTAGACAGGGAATTACAGTGCATTATATGTGTACACCTACAAGTGCGAATTGGCGTGGTAATGAATATGGTCGTTTCGGTTTTGAAAAAACTTCCGAGGAATTTAACAAATTGTTAGAATTTGATTATCCAGTCGAGTTAGAAATAGAATTTAATCGTTTTGGGAAAATAATTAAGGTGCTGGAGATGTGATGTTCGATAAATTACCTATTACAGAAGAAGAATATAATAAAATTTTAGAAAAAGCTGAATTTATACGAGTATTTGATTATAAAGATTGTATAGTAATTTGTTACATAAAAAAAGGAGAGTAGAAATGTGTACTATTTATTTGGCGGAAAATGGAGTGCGTATGTTAATAGGGTATGCTGATAGTGTTCGTGAAAGTGTGCATTTTTGCGACAGGTACTTGGCATTAGGCTCTAGCAGAACTTTTGTTATTAGAAAGCAAAATGGTAGAGAGCTGGTGTATAGAGATTATGTGGAATAGGAGGGAATTATAATGGCATTTTTTAAAGGCTTACAATCAATGGCATTGACAGCTGGAACAGTTGTTAGTTCAGCTGACTGGGCAGATGTAATTACTGCAATGACGGGTCAGATTAATGTGAAAACTATCGTAGAGGTAGTAGCTACTGTTGCAGGTGCGGGAATCGGTATGGTATTTATGTGGTTCGGCATTCGCAAGGGTACAAGTTCACTGCTTTCTGCACTTCGTGGTAAATTGAAGTTATAGTGTTATAGTGATGAGAATGTCAAGGGTTGCGTAGCAATTCACTTGCCCTTGACATTAGAAGAACGGAATAACCTAAGTAGGAGAGGACGGGCGGACTAAAGGTCTGTACCGTCCTCTTGTCTACTCGAAGAAAGGAGATTATTACATGAAGTTAAGGCTTCCAATGTTGCCCAAGATTGATACCTTGCAAGCTTTGAGGGGCAATCTAGAATGGGATGATTTATTTTCCGCAATCAAATATAATCACGATTTTAAGAGACAACATCCTGATTGGTTCAAGCCAGACGGCATTATAGTATTCACAGGGGCTCAAGGTCAAGGCAAGACACTAAGTGCAGTTCGATACATCGACAGACTTATGAAGTCTTATCCCAAGGCTCTACTATGTAGCAACGTATATATACAAGGTTATGATGATAGATTTATTTTTTTTGATAGCGTAAAAAAATTCAAAGAAGTGGATAATGGAGAGTATGGAGTAATCTACTTCATTGATGAGATACAGTTGCTATTTAATAGTTTAGAAAGTAAGCAAATGGACTTGAATTTGTTCACGACTATATGTCAGCAACGTAAGAAACGTAAGCACATCGTAGGCACAAGCCAAGTATTTAATAGAATTAGTAAGGGCTTTAGAGAACAATTCAAATATGCTGTAATGTGTCGTAAGTGGTTTGGTTTTTTACAGCATAATACGGCGGTAAGAGGCGAAGATGTTACTATTGATGAAAATGGTCAAGTGTCAACGGAACACGTCCATAGAAGTTTCTTTTTTCACAGTCCAAGATTATATGATATGTATGATACATACGCAACTATTGATAGAACGGATTTTAATTTCGAGTGGGAAGATGTTCAAGGAGGTAAGAAATGTACCAAGTAGCTTTAGAATTATTCAAGGAACTAGCTGTTCCTGCTTTCCAATTAGCCTTTGTATTCGGATTTGGTGCGAAAATAATACGTAGTTTCCTCGACATGGCTTTAAATGGCAAATTTAGGCTTTAAGGGGGTAATATGACATGGATAAAGATTTATTATTACAAAATGAAATCTCTACGGAAACGGAAGCGTTTGCAGAGGAAACAGAGGTTACTACAAAAGTTGAACTACCAGAAGTAGTAGTATCTATACCAGATACTATTACAGTGTATCAAGCAAACGAAGATGATTACAACTTTAACGAAGTTTCAACGTATGCTACAAGTTCGGTTTACGACGGAACGTATAATAGCACCATAGTAAGTCTTTGGAAAGACTTACTGGAGAATAACGTAGGCAAGGACTACTTAGGGTATCGAAGTGGGCAATACACTTATGTAATATACTTCGGTGATGTTGACTACGATAATGGTATTTTTTCTGGCAATGGTGATTACTATTACCTTAACACTAATACTTATAATAGTGGGTATCAGTATACGCATGGCACAGGGGATTTTACAGTAGACGCAAGCAATAACTACGTCTACACGAACGTATGCAATTATTATCCTGCATTACAGGGAGAGAGGGGGCTTCTATATGATCAGATACAGTCAATCGGTATTATCGCTGTTATTGGCTTTCTTTTGCTTCGTTGGATATTTGGCAAGTGCTAGGGTACAAATAAATGCTACTGGGGATAATATAATTCAATTCACTAGCCCTTATTTGCAAATCCAATATAACGGTTCTAATACTGTTAGCACTCCTGCGAAGTCTTATGATGCAGATGCAGGTACGGCTACGTTTGCAAGTAAGTATATGTCTAAGGCTGACCAGATGATTTTTTCCAATTCAGTTAAATATGCAGCATTACAAGATTATCTTCCTGATGTTTATGATTACTACTTGGTATTTACCGCATACGCTAATTGCGATACTACAGCGTTTACTTTTGCCCCAACTGCGTATTCTCTTGTAATGAATAATTGCGATGGTACGTATCCTACATACTCCTCTAAGATGTCTTATTATCACCATGATTTGAAGGACGCTAAGATTACTGGATTTACAATAACTGCATTATTGCCAACGCTAACTAATCTTATACCAGAGTATTTGTATTTGAGAGATAGTACACAAGGTACGATTACAAGTGCTGATATTAATACTATTGCTCGTATTATTCGTGTTGAAAAAGGTGGAGAAGTAGACGTTACACCGATTACTACTGCGTTAAATACTATCAATAAAAATATATCTTCGTCTACTTCCTCGATTACTAGTAGTGTGACTCAGCAAGGACAAGTAATCTCTGGAGCAATAGAAGATGCTCAACAAGCAATCCAAGATAAGATAGATAGTCAATATGAAATGTCAGATAGTGAGGATTTCGGCATAGATGGACTTCAACAGACAGTAGAGGACAAGATGGGAGTGTTAGCATTTGCAAGTAATACTACTTCTGACTTGCTCAACTTGTTCAAAGGTAACAGCACCAGAGCGTCTTATGATACTACAATTACTTTTCCAAGTTTTCAACTTAAAATACAAGGAGAAACTTATAAGATATGGGACGAGTATGTATATGACTTTAGTGACTTAGAAGAGCAAGTGCCAATGGTAGTAACTGCAATCCGAACGTTTACTGTATTAACAGTATGGTCTACGTTGCTTAGTTATCTGATGCGAGTATATCGCCACTTCATAGGGGGTGAATAGATTTGATTATTGATTTAATTACAAAACTGCTATCTTTGGTAACTGATAAGATATTTAGTGTAATTGATTTCCCAATAGTGCCTAGTGGGTTGGTAGAAGCTGTTAATACCATGTTTGATTACATTGAAGAGGGTATAGGAATTATCAATTTCTTTTGCCCGCTTGATAAAATCTCGCCCGCAATAGATTTATTCTTGGCGGTATGGGCTGTAATTCATATCTACGATATAGTGATGTGGATTTTGAGAAAAATACCTGTATTAGGCATCGACTAGCAACACAAAAGCCCCTCAGTGATGGGGTCACGAGGGGCTTTGTGTTAGCTTGATGCTTACAGGGTTCGCAAACTCAAGCTGTTGTTATTTATACTACGATTAAAGAATAGCATAACTTGAGTTTCCTGTCAATGAAATAGTGATACAGAGGATGAGCGAAGCGAACTCCTCTATTACTTGACATAGTATCACTTTTCAGTCATTTTTACAGAAAGGAAGCTATACAATGTCTAAACTACTTACTACAAACGACCCTTACGACCATAATATATATTCAATCAAGCAATACGGACATGATATGGTTCGCATTACATACATTAAGAGCTGTCGTCAAGCTGGGTGGGAAGAATTAGAGCTTAAACCGAAGAAGAAACGTGGTTCTAATCCTGCAAAGCTCGATAATAATCTAGCACGTGCCAAGTCAACAGTGCGAGAATATGCACTATGTAACCCTTGGGACTGGTGGGTAACACTCACGATTGATAGCCAGAAGTATGACCGCTTCAATTTGGACGATTTCTATAAAAAATTTTCTCAATATATCAATAACTATAATAAGCGTCATGAAGAACCGATTAAATATGTCCTTGTACCAGAGCAACACGAGGACGGAGCATGGCATCTACATGGGTTTATCAAAGGCATTCCGCAACATGAAATCTACACGAACCAATACGGGTATTTGTCATGGTCTGGTTACGATAAGCGATTTGGTTTTATTTCCATGTCCCCAATCAAGAACTTGGACAAGGCATCTAGCTATGTGTTAAAGTATATGACCAAGGATGCAGACAAGAACGTTACTGAGCAAGAACGTCATTTGTACTATGCAAGCAAGGGCTTGCTTAAAGCGGAAACCTTGTACAAGGGCAAAGCGTTCTTCAAGTCTGATTGGGACTGGGAGCATGAGCAAGGCTATTGCAAGATTAAGACTATTCGGTTGCATCGTGATAACTTATACGATTACATAGATATCCCAGACTTCGCAGAAGAGTGATTTTAACTATTCGCAAAATACCAATTTAACGAACAGATATTGATTTTTTCGCCTT
>CAYNXA010000151.1:0-5314 GCA_964401015.1 uncultured Oscillospiraceae bacterium | reverse complement strand
TTCGGTGGCGGAGGGGACTTCCGTTTACCGCACGGGTCGTACCGCCGGTATGCCGTCTTGTATTTTTTGCTGTACAAGCCGGTAAAAGACTTTATGGACAAACGAAGCGCCGAATACGAGGATATGGACAAAAACGCCCGTATGGCACTTGCCGAAGCAAAAGCGCATGAAAACGAAGCGCAAGCGCGTTTGGACGAAATTGACGAAGAGATCCGTCAAAAGAAACAAACGGCGCGCAAAGAAATGAACGATGCCGCCGAAGCCGAAACACGAAAAGCAAAAGAAGAAGCGGCAAAAATTCTCGCCGCCGCGCGAAACGAAGCCGAAAACAGTCGCCGCCAAATCCTCGGCGACGCAAAAAACGAGCTTTCGCAAATGGTGTTGGACGCTACCGAGAAAATCGTTTGCAAAACCACATCCGACGCCTACGAAAGTTTCCTTGCCGCTTCGGAAAGTAACGGTGACAAGCAATGAGTGAAAACAAAGAACAAGTTTCTCTCGTTGCGATCCTTTGCTCCGCCGAGCCGCCGAGTAAAGAGCAAACCGAACGCTTTCTCGCTTTTTTGGAAAAGCGCCACGGAGAAAACATTTCGCTCGAATGGAAAAAGAGCGACAAATTCGACAGCGGATTTCAATTGCACGTCGGTTCGCAACTGTACGACTGGACGACCGACGGAAAGTTGTCGCAACTGAAAAGTGCTTTGGCTCTGCCGTCGCAAAAAGACGACGGCGACGACGTGATTCCGCTTTTGAAGGGAACCTTGGACAACTGGGTTCCCCGCGCTCTTGCCCGCGAAGTCGGCACGGTATTGCGCGTTTCGGACGGTATTGCCGCCGTAAGCGGTCTTGCGAACGCTTGCTATGGGGAAATATTGCTGTTTGAGTCGGGCACACGCGGTATGGTTTTGGAGCTGGATCGCAATGAGCTCGGTTGTATCCTTTTCGACGACACCGATTCGGTGGCGGAGGGGACTTCCGTTTACCGCACGGGTCGTACCGCCGGTATGCCGGTCGGGGAAAACTTTTTGGGACGCGTGGTCGACGCGCTCGGCACGCCAATCGACGGAAAAGGGCCGATCGTTCCCTCCGACTGCAATCCGATCGAACGTCCCGCACCGCAAATTCCCGATCGTCAGCCGGTAAACGTTTCGTTGGAAACCGGCATTTTGGCAATCGACTCGATGTTCCCCATCGGGCGCGGACAGCGTGAATTGATCATCGGTGACCGCCAAACCGGAAAAACCGCCATCGCCACCGACACGATCCTCAATCAAAAGGGCAAAAACGTCATCTGCATTTATGTGGCGATCGGGCAAAAGACCGGTTCGGTTGCCCAGCTTGCCGAGAGCTTGCGCAAACACGGTGCGATGGATTACACCGTCATTCTGCACGCGTCGGCAAGCGATCCCGCACCTTTGCAATATATCGCGCCATATGCCGGCTGTGCTTTGGGCGAATACTTTATGGACAAGGGAAACGACGTCTTGATCGTTTACGACGATCTGTCGAAACACGCGATCGCCTACCGTTCGATCAGCCTTTTGCTCGGTCGTTCGCCGGGGCGCGAAGCCTATCCGGGCGACGTATTCTATCTTCATTCTCGTCTGCTTGAACGGGCGGCGCACCTCAGCGAAGAACGAGGCGGCGGCAGCATGACGGCGCTTCCCATTGCCGAAACGCAATCGGGCGACGTATCCGCCTATATTCCGACCAATATCATTTCGATCACCGACGGACAGATCTTTCTCGAAAGCGATCTGTTCTTTGCGGGGCAACGTCCCGCCGTAAACGTCGGACTATCGGTTTCGCGTGTGGGCGGCGATGCGCAAACGAAAGCAATGAAAGATGCCGCGGGACCTTTGCGCCTCGTTTTGGCGCAATATCGCGAAATGAAAGTGTTCACACAGTTTTCGGGCGATCTGGACGACGCGACCAAGCGTCAACTGCGTTACGGCGGGAATTTGATGGAGCTTTTGAAACAACCGCAAAATTCGCCGCTTACGATAACCGAACAAGTGCTTTGTTTGGTTGCCGCATTGGGGCACGCGACCGACAAGATTCCGGAAGAATCGGTTTCGGATTTTGTTTCTTTGCTTCTTTCGCATCTTCCCGAACAGCTGCCCGATATTTGTCAAACCATTCGGCACGGAACTAAGCTGTCGGACGAAGAAAAAGCTCTTATCGTTTCGAAAACCGAGGCGCTTGCCGATCGATTCTTGGCGGGTGAGCACGCATGAGCGGAACGAAAGAAATCAAAAGCCGCTTAAACAGCGTTCGCGAAACGCAAAAAATCACCAATGCCATGTATCAGATCGCCTCGGCGAAAATGCGAAAAGCCAAAGAAGAACTGGACAAGACTCGTCCGTTTTTCAACGCCATGCACGCCGAGATCAAGCGAATCTTTCGCACCGTATCCGATGTGGATCATCGCTATTTTTATCCCTCGACGGGTGAGCACGATCTGCCGGGTGCCTACGGTTATTTGGTCATTACCGCCGACAAGGGACTAGCCGGCGCCAACAATCAAAAAGTGATCAAAGAAGCGTTGCGCATGATGGGTGAACACGACGATACGAAATTATTTGTCGTCGGCGAATACGGGCGCCAATATTTTATGCGGCACGGCATACCGATCGAGCAAAGTTTTCTTTATACGGCACAAAATCCGACCATGCAGCGTGCGCGGGAAATCAGCACGCGTCTGTTGGAGCTGTATAACCAAGGCAAACTTGTGAAGATCTTTGTCATTTACACCGATATGCAAGGCGGGTCGGAAGCGAAAGCCTGTTCCTTTCGTCTTTTACCCTTTCACCGTGTGCAATTCGACTATCCGTCCGACGAAAAGGAACTGAGCGGTCCGATCGAACTTCTTCCCTCGGTTGAAGTTTTGTTGGACAACATTGTGCCCGGTTATTTGGCGGGATACATTTACAGTGTTTTGGTAGACAGCTTTTGCAGTGAACAGCAATCGCGTATGGCTGCCATGGACGCCGCAACCCGCAACGCCGAAAAGCTCATCGATGAGCTGCGGGCGAAATACAATCACGTACGGCAAAGTGCCATCACGCAGGAAATTACCGAAATTTCCGCCGGTGCGAAATGGCAACGTGAAAACCGTATGAAAACGCAAGGAGGAACACGACCGTGACGGGAAAAATCGTTAAAATATCCGGTTCTGTCGTTGATGTGGCTTTTGACAAAGTCGGTCCGTCGAAGAATACGCCTCTGCCGAATTTGCCAAAGCTTCGTGAGGCTTTGACCGTCGAAGTCGACGGGGAAACGCGCGTCATGGAGGTTGCCCAGCATGTCGGCGGCGGTACCGTTCGATGCATCATGCTCGCCGAGAGCGAGGGGCTGTATCGCGGACTTACCGTTTCGGCATCCGGACACGGCATCCGTGTCCCTGTCGGCAACTCCACTTTGGGGCGCATGTTAAACGTTTTGGGTGAACCGATCGACGGCGGCGAACCGATTGATGCACAGTGTGAGCGATGTGAGATTCATCGCAAAGCGCCGTCATTTGACGAGCAAAGTCCGGCTGTCGAAATTTTGGAGACCGGTATCAAGGTCATAGACCTTTTGGAGCCCTATCCGAAAGGCGGTAAGATCGGTTTATTCGGCGGTGCCGGCGTAGGCAAAACCGTTTTAATTCAAGAATTGATCCACAATGTTGCCATGGAACACGGCGGCTATTCGGTATTCACCGGTGTCGGCGAGCGTTCACGTGAGGGCAACGACCTTTGGAACGAAATGCGCGAAAGCGGTGTTTTGAACAAAACCGCTCTCGTGTTCGGGCAAATGAACGAAGCGCCCGGTGTCCGTATGCGTGCCGCTCTTTCGGGCTTGACGCTCGCCGAATATTTTCGTGACAAACAAAACAAAGATGTCTTGCTTTTTATCGACAATGTTTTCCGCTTTGTGCAAGCCGGCAGTGAAGTTTCGACTCTTTTGGGGCGTATGCCGTCGGCAGTCGGCTATCAACCGACGCTTGCCGAAGAAATGGGCGCACTTCAAGAACGAATCACTTCGACAAAGAACGGCTCGGTCACTTCGGTTCAGGCGGTTTATGTCCCCGCCGACGATTTGACCGACCCCGCTCCCGCCACGACCTTTTCGCATTTGGACGCGACCACCGTGCTCAGCCGTAAGATCGCCGAGCAAGGTATTTATCCCGCCGTCGATCCGCTGGAATCCACGTCGAGAATTTTGGAAGCCGATGTTGTCGGAAAACAGCATTACGATGTGGCGCGAAAAGTACAGGAAATTTTGCAAAAATACAATGAATTGCAAGATATTATCGCCATTTTGGGTATGGATGAATTGAGCGACGGCGACAAGCAAATTGTCTATCGCGCCCGCAGAATTCAGCGTTTTTTGGCGCAACCGACCCACGTTGCCGAAAAATTCACGGGTATTCCGGGCGTATATGTTCCCTTGCACGAAACCTTGCGGGGCTTTTGTGCCATTGTCGGCGGTGAAACCGACAAATACCCCGAAAGTGCGTTTTATAACGCGGGAACTATCGATGACGTCGCCAAGCGCGCCGCGCGGGAGGCATAAAACGTATGCGGGAATTTAAACTTTCGGTATACGCCTCAGACAAACCGTTTTACGAGGGGCCGTGCGTTTCGGTATCGATTCCGTTTTCGGACGGTGAATACGGCATACAAGCCTATCACAGCAATTTAATGGCGGCGGTGGTGGCGGGTGAGCTTCGCTTTACCCTCCCCGACAGAACTGTCACGCACGCCGCCGTTTCGGGCGGCATTGTCAAGGTCGAAAATAACGAAGTGTTACTTTTGGTCGACACAGCCGAGCGCCCCGAAGAAATCGACGCCAATCGTGCACGCCGTGCCGCCGACGAAGCGAAAGAAGCCATGCTCCAAAAAAAGAGTATTCGCGACTATCATTCGGCACAAGCGCGATTGATTCGTGAAATCAACCGTCTGCGCGTAAAGAGTCATCATTCGTATAACGGGTATTGAAAATTTCCGTTTTGCAACGTAAAGACGCCGCGCGGCATTGCCGCGAAAAACGCGAAATATACGAAAAACGCCGTATTGCTACGGCGTTTTTTTATCGGAATTCTATGTGTTTTCGTCGGTGAAGGAAATCCCGCAAACCGCGTTTCGAACATCTGCCGAAAAATACAGCGTTCCGAGTGCGGCGCAAATTCCGTCGCGACCCGCATTTTCGATTGCCGCCGAAACCGCCGTCCCAATATCGGAAAACGCCTGTGCTTTTGCCCCGCAAGAACGAATCGTTTCGGCAAGCGTTTCGGCTTGCATGGCGCGCGGATTGGGAGCGGTTACGG
>CAYNXA010000150.1:0-5317 GCA_964401015.1 uncultured Oscillospiraceae bacterium | reverse complement strand
GAACAGGAATGGATTTACGTCTTACATTTGAATTATATGCAACGTAACCCCTCACTTTGTAGGGGCGGGATATCATCCGCCCGCTCGTAAAAATCCGCACCGTCTTGAATTTTTTACGGCAGCGTGAATCAAAACGCACCTCGGCTCCCGTCCCCCCCTTACGCAAACAAAAACGAAACCCAAAAAGAAAAGAGAAAAAACATGAGAATTCTTTCATCCGATCGCATTACCGAAGCGGTATGCGAACTGTTCATTCGGGCAAACTATCATCTGCCCCAAGACCTGTATCAAAAGATCCGCGCCGCTGTGCAAACCGAGGACACGGCACTTGCCCGCGGCATTTTGGAAAAACTGTTGGAAAATTGCAAAGCGGCAGTCGAAATGCCGGTTCCGATCTGTCAAGACACCGGTATGGCAATTGTCTTTGCGGAAATCGGTCGGGACGTTCATATAGAGGGCAAAACCCCCGAAGAGGCGATAAACGACGGTGTGCGGAAAGCTTACGATATCGGGTATATGCGAAAATCGGTGGTGCGTGACCCGCTGTTCGATCGGGTAAACACAAACGACAATACCCCCGCGATCGTGTATACGCGCATGGTCGAGGGAAATAAAATTCGTCTGACCGCCGCTCCGAAAGGATTCGGCAGTGAAAACATGAGTGCGGTAAAAATGTTTACGCCGTCGGCAACCGAGGACGATATTCTTGCTTTTGTTGTCGATACCGTCAAAAAAGCGGGCAGTAATCCCTGTCCCCCCATCGTGCTCGGTGTGGGATTGGGCGGCGATTTCGAATATGCCGCGTATCTTGCCAAAAAAGCTTTGATTCGCGATACCGATACGCCGCATCCGAACGAAAATTATGCGCGACTCGAACGCAAAATGCTCGACGCGATCAACAAAACCGGTATCGGTCCGCAAGGCTTCGGCGGCAAAACGACTTGTCTTGCCGTCAATATCGAAACGTTTCCGACCCATATCGCGGGGCTTCCGTGCGCCGTAAATGTCGGCTGTCATGTGACCCGTCATGCATCGTGTGAAATTTGACGATGCTTGTGTGATGAATCGGTGTTAAACAATCGAAAATTTCGTATATTTCTGTGAAAAATCGCCAAACCCTCTTTACATATTCCGAAATATGTGGTAAAATATAGACAAGATAAGAGAAACTCTTATCCGAACGGCAAAAAGCCGTAAGATTTGCAAGGAGGCATGGTTTATGAAAACAATTATCACCAATCGAAAATTCGAAGCGTCGGACAAGCTGAAAGCTACCATCGCCCGCAAAATGACAAAATTGGATCGGTTTTTCCCCGATGAAGAAACGGCGAATATTACGCTGTCCACTCGCGGAAAGCTGGCTCGTGTGGAAATTACGATTTTTTATAAAGACACGATCTTCCGTGCCGAACAGGAAAACAAAGATGTCGTGATCGCCCTGTACGACGCGGTCGATACCTTGGAACGTCAGATCCGCAAGAATCGCACCCGTCTGGAAAAACGCTTGCGCGATACGGCTTTTACGACCTCTGCGGGATCGGACAGCGACGACTTTTCCGACCTTTCGGAAGAGATTATCGAAATCGGCAAGATCAAGGAATTCGATCTGACCGAAATGACCCCCGAAGAGGCGGTTTTGCAAATGAATCTTTCGGCACATAATTTCTATGTGTTCCATAATGCCGAAAACGATAAAATCTGCGTGGTATATGCGCGGGATAACGGCGAATACGGTATGTTGATTCCCAATAAGGCGTGATACACCTTGCGGTGCACCTAACGGTGAGTATCCCCGCGCCTACGGCGCACGCATGGGATTTACGACAGCGCGGATTCGGACGCACCGCAATCGGTAAGGGAGGGGCTCTGCTCCTCTCTTTTTTGTCGGGATTCATCTCGGCGTAAATTTCGAGCGGGTGCCGACAGGTGCGGGCGGATAGTATCCGTCCCTACAAGAATCGGGGTACCGGTTGCGTTGGGATTTACGGCGGCGCGAATTTCATGCGCGCGCCGTAGGCGCGGGAACGCCCACCGCAGGTGTTCGTATTGCAAATAGCGACAGGATCGTTCTCGGCTCTTGCAATTTTTTTCGAAATACGGTAAAATAACAATAAAGCGTAGGGAGTTTTCAAAGTCCGTTAGGACGAAGAAAACTCGACCACATGCGAGGCGAACGTTTCGATAAGAAAAAGGTCGGGGCATGTGGTAGTTGCGGGACGCTTTCCGACGGTTCGGACTTCTCGCACACCCCTTGTATAATTTTTTTCGGGAGGCAGAGAAAACGATATGAATAAAGTACGATTCGGTATTATCGGCTACGGCAATATGGGCAGTGCGCACGTAAAAACCTTGGCGACCCATACGGTTCCCGACGCGGAACTGACGGCGGTTTGCGATATTCAGCCGAAAAAATTGGAAGCGGCACGCACGTTTTTGCAAGAAAATTGTCCCGACGTGACGGTTTCGTTTTATGAAGATTACAAAGAGCTGTTGCAATCGGGCAAGATCGATGCGGTATTGATCGCAACGCCCCATTATTTGCACCCCACCATTGCCATCGAAGCATTCGAAAAGAACTTGCATGTTCTTTCGGAAAAGCCGATCGGCGTTTATACCAAAGCGGTTTTGGAAATGTATAAAGCCGCCGAAAAGGCGGGCACCGTTTTCGGTATCATGTACAACCAGCGTACCAACCCCATGTATCAAAAAGTGCGCGAATTGATTCAAAACGGCGAATTGGGCGAACTGAAACGTTGCGTTTGGATTATTACGAATTGGTATCGTACCCAAAGCTATTACAATTCGGGCGGATGGCGTGCGACATGGAAAGGGGAGGGCGGCGGCGTTTTGACCAATCAATGCCCGCATAATCTCGACCTTTGGCAATGGATCTTCGGTATGCCGACCAAGGTGCGCGGTTTTTGTTACAACGGCAAATATCATGACATCGAAGTGGAAGATGATGTGACCGCTTATGCCGAATATGCCAACGGCGCGACGGCTACCTTTATTACGACGACCGGTGAATATCCCGGTACCAATCGTTTGGAGATCGCGGGCGATCGCGGCAAGATCGTCATCGAAAACGATAAAATTTCGTTTACCCGCTTAAAGACCCCCGAACGCGAATGGTGCTATACCGATACCAACGGTTTCGCGGGTCCCGAAAGCGAAGAAGTCAATCTCGGCGTTGTTCGCGAAGAGGGAAAACTCTACGAACATCCCGCCATTATGGAAAACTTCACCCGCGCGATCTTGTACGGCGAACCGCTTTTGGCGCCCGGTTATGAGGGTATCAACGGACTTCAAATTTCCAACGCGATCTATTTGTCCTCGTGGCTCGACAAAACCGTCGAATTGCCGGTCGACCCCGACCTGTATTTCGAAGAATTGAGCAAACGTATCGCGACATCGAAATTCGAGAAAAAAGACGTAACCGAAACGGTCGCCGACCTTTCGGAAACCTATAATTCGGGAAAGTAAGAAAAACGACATTTTATATCGGTTTTTCGTCGGTTTTCGTTTCTTCTTTTGCAATATCCCCCAACGGCAAGACCCCCGTCTTGCCGTTGTTTTTTCATCTTTTGACGGTTTGCAACCGCATATCTTAACGGTACAGTCACAAAATGGCAATGCAAGTATCGAAAATATATGATAGAATATAGTATCTGTAAGTGTTTGTAATCGGCTGAATATTTCGACCGTTCCATTTTTTCGGAGGATTTTCCCATGTACGATGAAGAAAAAAAGCCCTCGGTGGCAAAAAAGATTTTCAAGGCGATCGCCTATGCTTTAATGGCGGGAATCTATTTGATCCTTGCCGTGCGCATTTTCGTCAGTTGCGATTCGCCGATCTTGGATGAATTGCTCAAGACCCCCGCGATCGAAGAAGCCCATCAAGCCGAGGGGGATTCTTTCGAAATCCGTCAATACGAACTGCTCAATTGGTATAAAAGCATAAACGACGGAAAATTGCTTGCCGTCGACACGCTTTACTATTTGCCGTCGACCGAAAATTTGCAGATCGGCGTGAAATTCAACAAAGACATTCTCCCCGACCGCGACGGCGATTATTCCGCCGAAAAGTTGCCTTTCGCGATTTATCTCGAAGACGAAGAGGGCAACCGTTACGACGAATTTACGGCGCTGTATGACGAACGGTATTCGTTCGGCTATATCCGTTTGAATTTCGAACACGTCGTATTCGAAAAGAACGACGGAACGGTCGACGAAAACGGTGACCCGTCGGTACACAATTTCGAAATGTATCTGTACTACAACGACGCAAACAGCGCGGTCGTAAGCGATGAAAACGGAGAAAAATTCGAAAGTTTCAGCATTTATACGGGCAGACGAAATTATAAGCGGGTGTATTACAAATGACGAAATTCAAAAACGCGCCTATCGGCAAGTGTGTGGCGGCGATCGCCTATGTTTTGTTGCTTTTTGCGGCGTCCTATTCGGTTTGTGACGGCGCGGGCATTTGGAGCACCTTGCCGCTGACCCTGCTCTTGCCGCCGACGGCAACTCTTCTCTGCGATCGCAAACGCATGACCGTTTTGTTATGCGGACTTTGTTCGTTTGTTTTTTGTCTGACCGACGGCAGCGCCCTTTTCGACGCGGTGGGTCGGACGATTGTCGCCGTGCTTGCGGCATCGCTCGGTATGCTCTTGAAAAGACTGGTCGTAACGGCGGTCGTAAACCATGCTGCGCGGCGCTTTTGCAGTGTGACGGCGATACTCGGTTTATTATTCGGAATCGCCTCTTACGCCGCCTTTTTCGGGAATCCGTTCGGTGCGCTTGCGGCGGGCAAACAAACCGCCGCGTATCTTGTCGAAACCTACGGCGACACCGCGCCGACGGTGGAAACGGTTTGGTACAGCCCGCGCGAACGCCGCTATTTTTCACGATGTTCGTTTACGACGAAAAGCGGCCGTATCATCACTGCACAAGTCGTGTGCGACAAAATCGGCGTGAGCGACGGCTATCGGAATTATTACGAATCCAAGTTGCTGTCCGAACGACGCGATACGATCGAAAGTTTTCTTGCAACCCGTTTTTCGGCGGGCGATTATGCTTTGCGGACCGGGTCGATCGACGAAACCGTGCCGCTGTATGACGATTCTTCGGTCGAAGAAACGGCGCAATATATGCGCTTCGATATCGCTTTTACCGAGACGGTGGCGGACGAAAAAACCTTTGCCGAACGGTGCGAACGTTATCGCAATGCCCTTTCCGACGGCGGGATCGCCTATGATTCGATCACCTTTTACGGTGGAATCGCCGACTCTTTTTACTATCGCCTGACGTGTGATGC
>CAYNXA010000149.1:0-5343 GCA_964401015.1 uncultured Oscillospiraceae bacterium | reverse complement strand
GAACGCAATGCGCAAATGCGGAAAAACATTTTTTTGCAAATTTTCGCAATATTCTTGTGCGGACTTCAGCTCGGTCGTATAAGCTTCCTCGTCGTATTCGACTTCGCTTTTCGCGGCAAGCGGGCAAACGATATAACATTGCCGCCCCTCCCCGACCAATCGGTCGATAAAGGCGTAAATCCGCTTGCGCATATCCTCGCCGACGGCGAACGTATCGACTTTTTGTCGTCCGGGGGGCAATTCGTCCATGATGCTGATATCCAGATCGCCATACAAAATCATTGCCAGGGTGCGCGGGATCGGCGTTGCCGACATGACCAGCATATGCGGAATGCAAGCATCCTCCCCGCTTTTGCCCGAAAGCTTCTTTCGCTGTTCGACACCGAAACGGTGCTGTTCGTCGGTTACGACAAGCCCCGGTGCACGAAATACGACCGAATCTTCGATCAAAGCATGCGTGCCGATAAGAAAATCGATTTTCCCGTCGGCAAGCGCGGCAAGGATTTTTTTCTTTTCGGTCGGTTTTGTACTGCCCGTAAGAAGTGCCGTTGCGATTCGGTGCTGTTCCATGAGCGGCAAAAGTGACGCATAATGTTGTTCGGCAAGGATTTCGGTCGGTGCCATCAGTGCCGCTTGACAGCCGTTTTTGACGCATACGTACACAGCGGCGGCGGCAATTATCGTTTTACCGCTGCCGACATCCCCTTGAATGAGACGGCGCATCGGTTCGGTATAGCGGGGTGCTGTCGTATCGGGCGCATTGTCATCAAGCGACCGATATACGCCTCTTTCGCGTGTCATGTCGTAAAGCACGGCGTCAAGCGTTTTTTGTTGTGCATTAGTGAGCCGAAACGGCAAAGTGTCGTAAAACGCTTGCATATTCGGCAGCGTAAACCGACGGGCGGTTCCTTTCGCATTGCGGTCTTTCAGCGAACGCAAACGAAGCTGAAAATCCAAAAGTTCCTCAAATGCCAAGCGTCGACGCGCGCGTTCCATGCTTTCCGAATCGGTCGGAAAATGGATATCGTGCAAAGCACGACTCAAGGGCACCAAATCGTATTCATCCACGATGCTCGGAGGAAGGCTTTCCCGTTCTTCGTAGATCGACAAAGCGTTTTTAATGAGTTTTGACAGCACATTTCGCGTAATGCCCGCCGTGAGCGGATAAAGCGAAACCAGATTATCGAGCGGCGCGTTTTCGACAAACGGCTCAAAATCGGGCGACGTCAACTGCGGCGTCAAAAAACCGCCGCCGACCTTGCCGTAAAAGCGGAAAACCCGTCGGTCGGTCAAGGTGTTTTTCAAATAGTCGCGATTGAAAAATGTGATGCCGACACTGCCCGTGTCGTCGTATGCCGTCAGTTTTTGAACGGTAAGAGGCCGTCCGTTTCGCGACGGGATACGCGTATTTTTGACTGTTCCGTCGATCGTGAGAATCACCGACGCGGTTTCCCCCGCCGTAAGCTCGCAGACTTTTTTCGTTTCGCCGCGATTTTCGTATCCGCGCGGATAATGCCGCACAAGATCGTCGACGGTTTGTATGCCGAGTTTGGCAAACAGTTTGGCGCGCTGATTGCTGACGCCGTATAATTCGGTCACAGGACTTTGCGGTGTAAGCGCCATTTCCGTTCACCTCCTCGGACATTTTTTCGGCTTTCCACCATTTTTACTCCGCGACGGTAACCGACACTTCCGACGGCGCGGTATAGTCTACATGAAGAGTCCCGTCCGTCGCTTTCCGACAATGAATTTCCATCACACCATAGGGTGTCGGATAGGTACCGTCCAAGCGTTCCAGATCGCCGAGAGACGGCTGTAACAGCACTTTACGGCAACCCGGTTCGAGAATTTTAACACCCAAAACGTATTCGGACAAATACGCGCAAACCCCCGCCGACCAACCGTGGCAAAGGCTGTGCCGATAGCCGACGTAACAATACGCACCGCGATCGCCGTGTAGGTCGGCAAGACCGTCGGGCGTCGGCTCATCGATACGACCGGCACCGTCTGACCACGTGGGGTCAAAGTCCTCCCAAAAGGATGTCGCGCCGCGCGACAACATACCGCCGTACACGCCGCGAACGTTTTGCAAAGCCCCGACGGTATCGTTCGCCACGGTGCGCGCCATATACGTAAACATACCGAGAAAAGTCGAAATACCCGAATCGCCGTGTTTCGACAGCAGTCGTTCGTTTTCGGTTTTTGCATCACGAACACCGACCAAGGCATGCACGGCGGAAATTTGCTTGTAATCGAAATCGGGAACGTCCGCTTTTCGCATCCCTGCGGCAAGCGAAACGCAAAAATCGGACTCGACGCTTTCGCCGAGTTCGCGCAGCAAAAACGCGGCTTTTTCATAAGCGGAAAGCAACAGGCTGTGTACACCCGAAATTTCCAAATCGCGGTCATAATCGGCAGGCCAATCGAAAAGACACCAACCGCTCGGCTTCAAAGCACCCGTTTCGTCGACGTCGTTTGCGTATTGATGAACCAATCGAATCAAAAATTCTTTTTGTTCGGAAAGATAATCGATGTTTCCGTTTTGCATATAATAGCGATATTGCACCCAGATCCACCAAAGCGAATACGAATAAATACCGTTTGCAAAGCAGTCGGGTGCGGTCATATTGCGAATCAAATCCAGGCTTTTCGGCAAAACCGCGTTGTCGCCGAATACACAACACAGCGCCGCCGCTTCGGGGTACATATCCCCCATCCATACGGCTCTGTCACGCTTGATTCCGTCCCAAATATAATCTTGCATACAAAGATGCAAGGTGTAGGCGGCGGTGTCAAAGATTTTGTTCAAAAGCGTATCGTTCGAAACAAAACTGCCTTTGTATTCGATATCGCGAAAACTTGCTTTCGCGCAGATCGCTTCGAGAACAAAAGACGCGGTTTCGTCGATATTGTCGATGCGTACGAAACGAAAACCCGTATGCCCGATTTCGGGCGCGCTCATAAAACCGAGTTCGGTCGTGAAATCGCGGAGCGCATGGTCGTTCGTCGTATTCTTTTCGCCGAATTCCGCCATAACTTCCCCGTAAGATTCGCCGAAACGAAAACGCGCGCGACAGTGCGATGTTCCGCGCGGAGCGAGAAGTCCGATCGCCAGTTTTATGCCGCCGCATAATTCGACGCCGAAATCGAAAACAACGGTGCCGCCGGGCGCAATCGAACAATTGGCACGAATTTCGAGCGTTTCGTTGACACAGCCTTGCAAAGCGCTCGGCTTGATAAGTTTATCGGTTTCCCCGACCGATTCATTTTTATATAAGATCCGCGTCGGTTGCAAATAGACATAAGAAAGCTCGTCGGCTCTGTGCGAAAGTTCGGAAAGCGCTTTTGGTGTATGGTACATAAAAATGCTCCTTGCTGTATGATTCGAATGTCACGTTTTTGACGATTTGACAACTTCGTTGTGATAATTCGGCTTCGCCATGATTTGAATTTTCCAAGTAAATTGCCCGAAAAATGTACGAAACGCATTTCATAAGCCGTAAGACTCATTCCTTGCAGCAGACAATTTATCGATTTCAAGTTCTGCGTTGCAATCATTATATCATGAAGTAAAAATGCTTGCTTGCAAGGGCATTTTTACGAAGCCATACATATCGCATCCGCGTGAAACGCGGTAACGGCAACGCCGTAAATCTTTGCAACGTAAAGATTTACGCGTATATTATATCACACTCTTTTCCAAAATGCAACCGCTCACACAAAAAATCGTATCCTTTCCATTATGTCATAAACGGTGGCAAAAAGCGAAAATTTGTGTTATACTACATATGTAAAAACCTTTTCCTCAATCTTTTTTTGCCACATTTCCATACGCATTACAATATCTATGTCAAGGAGTGCTTCCGAATATGAAAACCACCGAAAGCGACGTTATCGAACACTACGACTTACTCATCGACGAAAACAACGACCCGGTTCACGACCCGAAACCCTTACGCAATCATATGGACAAATGGGACGGACAAACGTTTATCGACAAAATGGAACTTACTCCCGAAAAATCCGTTCTTGAGGTCGGCGTCGGTACCGGGCGACTTGCTCTGCGTACAGCACCTTTTTGCGGCAAATTTTACGGCATCGACTTTTCGACGAAAACGATCGAGCGGGCAAAAGTAAATCTTCGCACGTGCGATAATGTTACGCTGATATGCGACGATTTTTATCACCACACGTTTCACGTTACTTTCGACGTTGTTTATTCCTCTTTGACCTTTATGCACTTTGAAGATAAACAAAAGGCAGTCGACAAAATTGCCGCTTTACTCAAAGACGACGGGAAATTTGTTCTGTCGATCGATAAGAATCAAGATACCTGTATCAACTTCGGCACAAGAATGATCGCCGTATCTCCCGACCGTCCCGAAACGATACTAACGCATATCGCAAACACGGGCTTAGTCTCGATCGAGCGGTATGAAGCCGAATTTACACATGTATTCATTGCCGAAAAACCAAAAAAGCGCGGACTTTTTTTCAAGAATCGGAAAAAAAAGGCAATACCCCTTGCAAAATAGAAAAAAATGTATTATAATGTTTAGGAATGATAAAAATATATCATATCTACTTTTCAGGAGGACAAAAACATGTCAGTTAAAGTTGCAATTAACGGCTTCGGCCGCATCGGTCGTCTTGCGTTCAGACAGATGTTCGGCGCAGAAGGCTACGAAGTTGTTGCCATCAACGATCTTACCGATCCTAAGATGCTCGCTCAGCTTCTCAAGTACGACACCGCTCAGGGCGGCTACTGCGGCAGAATCGGCGAAGGTGTTCACACGGTTGAGGCCGGTGAAGACTCCATCACCGTTGACGGCAAGAAGATCACCATCTACGCTATGAAGGACGCCAAGGATCTTCCTTGGGGCAAGCTCGGCGTTGATGTTGTTCTCGAATGTACCGGTTTCTACTGCTCGAAAGAAAAGTCGCAGGCTCACATCGATGCCGGTGCCAAGAAAGTCGTTATCTCGGCTCCCGCCGGCAAGGACCTTCCCACCATCGTATACAATGTAAACCATGACACCCTTACCAAGGACGACACCATCATTTCGGCTGCATCCTGCACCACCAACTGCCTCGCTCCCATGGCAAAGGCTCTTAACGATTTTGCTCCCATCCAGAGCGGTATCATGAGCACCATCCATGCTTACACCGGCGACCAGATGATCCTCGACGGTCCTCACAGAAAGGGCGACCTCAGACGTGCTCGTGCCGGCGCCGCAAACATCGTTCCGAACTCCACCGGTGCCGCTAAGGCAATCGGTCTTGTTATCCCCGAACTCAACGGCAAGCTCATCGGCTCCGCTCAGAGAGTTCCTACCTGCACAG
>CAYNXA010000148.1:0-5353 GCA_964401015.1 uncultured Oscillospiraceae bacterium | reverse complement strand
GTCGTATTTTTATCTTTCTTATCTCACTTTGTTTTCTTTCGTCAAATCGGAAAGCAACCGTTCGGCGTCGCGCTGTTTCTGCAAACGCCGTCGATCTTGTTCGTCGGCAAAGCGGCTGTGTGCCAATGTCGGCAGTATCGTCACCGCACTTTTCGACGTTTTGTTTATTGTTTTTTGTTCTTTCAAAAGAGCGCGTCCGTTCTCGCTTGTCGCAAGCAGGAGCGCCGCGTTCGGAAGCGCCGCGAGCGCTTCTTTTTTTATATCGAAAAGCGAAAACAAGATCATTCTTCGCAAATGCGCTTTCGTCATATGTTTGGCGGAAAGGGCCGCCGCAAAGCCCGCAAAATCGTCATTTTCCCGCGCGGCACGCACAAGCTTTGCTTCGTAATCGGTCGGCACATCGAAAATTTCCGTTCGGTTTGAAAACAAAAGTGCGCATCGTAAAGCGGAGTACAAAGAATTCTCGGAAAGCTTGCGCGGCAAAAGTGCCGACGACTCGTCGGCAACAAATGCGGGACAAAAGCGTCTATATGCGTCATGCTCCGTCGCTCGGCGCAAATAGCTTGCCGAAGCGAAAAAACCGTCTTTTTGCTCACAGGGTTCTTTGCCGTCATGCTCCGCGCCGACGCGCTCAATCGGAAAAAGTGCAAGCGAAAATCCCTGTCGCCGCGCGGCACACACATATTCCACTCCCAAAAGGTTGTTGGGCGACGCGACAAGACGCGCGTATTTTTCGCCCAATTCGCGACGCACCCATTCTTCCCGCACGGCAGCAAAACCGCCGTTTTTTTGTTGTCGAACCGCCTCTTTCAGCGCATTTTCGTTTTCGGTATCGGTCAAAAAAGCGGCAAGCGTTCGGTAATCGTCGGCGTTTCCGCTTTCACAACCGAACGCAAGGGTATCGCACAAACCGCTCCCCGCCAAAATACGAACGGCACTCGCCGCAAAACGCTCTGCCGTCGCACACGAAAACGGAAACGGATTTTCAAGCACCAGATCGGCGCCGCCCTCTATCGCCCACTTTGCACGCATTTCTTTCGGATACGCCGACGGTTCGCCGCGCTGAACAAAATTTCCGCTCATGGCACAAACGATCGGCGCGCCGCCGAGCTCTCGTGCGCGTTTCAGCAAATAGGCGTGACCGTTGTGAAACGGATCCAATTCGCAAACAATTCCCACCGCCATACCGTCAACCGTCACTTTCCGTAATATTCGTCGAAATAGGTGTCCTCGTCCACTTCGGCATACGCTTTCGGCAATCGAATTTTGCCGCTCACCTTATCGGAAAAATCGGCAATATCCTGTTCGAAACTTTCGGTGCCGTTTGAATTAACGATCGCCGCAAGATTGCCGTCGTCGGTCACATAGAGCCGCACGGCACATTCCCGCCCGTCATAAGTTTCGCAAGCGTATTCGTCGTAGGCATAGGTACTGCCCGTAAGAAGCGTTCCGGTGCCCGAAGAAACAAATTTTGCCGTCGCATAATCGATCGTGCCCGAAAGTCCGTTTTGCCCGACCGCCGCCGTTTTGAAATACACACGATTTTCGTCGTCGATAAAATAGGTCGCATCGCCGAGGCGCATGGAATGGGACACGCTTTCGCCGACCGTCGAACGGCTTTCGATATTTCCGTCTTTCACGCATAGTTCGTTTGTTACAATGACGCCGTTATACAGCATCGACATTTCGAGAGAGTATTCCCCGTTTGCCAGCGCCGTGATATACGGCGCCGAGTCATAGCCCGCCCATGCGTTGTTTGTGCTTTGTTTTTCACAGGCGCACAAGACCGTAAGCAATATGCCGCATACGGCAAAAATTCCGTTTCGTTTTCGGTTCATTTTCGATTTGACACTCCGTTTTTCGTTCGTTTTCGTTCGTTTTCATTGGATTTTATTTGATTCGGTCTGCCTTTCGTTTTTCGCTTCCCGTATCAAGGCTTCGACCGTATTTTCGGTCTTTTGCTCCAGACACGCCGTCAGCAATCGGCGCAGCGTTTGTCCGATCGCCTTGCCCGTAAATCCCAGCTTTGTCAGTTCTTCGCCCCCTATGGCAAGCTCCGCGATCGTTTTGGGGATATTTTCGTCGGCAAGAATCTTTTCGACACGCGCGTCGGGAAAAATGCGGCTGTACTCGCCGACGTCATAACCAAATTCGGTGAAAAGCGCGACGATCTTTTCGGGCAGCGGTTCGTCGCGGTCAAGATTTTCGCGCCGTACGGCACGCAGACGTCGCACACGCGAAAGCTCGGTGCCCGACGGTTTTAAGCTGCCGATCGCTTTTTCGAAAGCTTCGTCGGAAAAGTGACGGGTCAAATAAAAAAGTCGCAAGCAAAAATCGTTCGGCACCGAATCGACTTTTGCCGCCGAAAGAGGTCCCAAAAGCGATTCGAACGACTCGGCAAAGTCGGAAAGTACCGTTTCGGGTGCCGACCCTTGCAACAGCTTTTGCAATTCGATATGTTTGCGCTCACCCGAAACGTAGGTAACAAGTTCGATCCTTTCCCGCAAGGCTTTTGCCGTTTTTTCTTCGATCGAAAAGCCGAATGTCGCCGCAAAACGCAACGCGCGCAAAATGCGCAACGCGTCCTCGTCAAAGCGCACATACGGGTCGCCGACACAGCGAATCACGCGGTTTCGAATATCCTCGCGCCCGCCGAACGGATCGACGCAAGTAAAGTTTCCCGCCCGCGTATAGCCGACGGCAAGGCTGTTCATCGTAAAATCCCGCCGTACCAGATCTTCAAACAGATTTTTTACAAAGCGTACCGTTTGCGGATGACGATGGTCGTAATAGCCGTTCTCGGTACGAAATGGCGTAAGCTCTATCTCGTCTTTTCCGCGTCCGACGCCGACCGTGCCGCAGTTTCCGCCTTTTAAGTACGCCGACTCCTCCTGTTGCTCGAAGCAAGCAAGAATTTCCTCGCTCGTCGCGTCGGTCGTGATGTCGAAATCGTCGGGCACACACCCTCGATAAAAGTCCCGTACACAGCCGCCGACCAAATAGGCTTCGTAACCGCAATCGTTCAATCGGCGCACGGCGCAACGCACACGGTTTGGAAAAAATCGTCGATATTCGGTTTCGGTCATCGCATTCCCTCCGATTCTCGCAAAGAGCAAAGGACTTCTTCGACCGTCGCTTCCCCGATACGAAGCATGGCGCACGCTTCGGCAAACGCATTGGTCGAAAGACTTTCGGGAAGTCCCAGTGCGCGGCAAACTTTTTTGCGTAAAGCCGCGCTGTCTTTGCCGCCCGAAAGCCCCATGGCATATAACTTCGCCTTGGACATCGCGCAAGGGCATTCCGTCGTTTCTTCTTCGATTCCCGCTTGCCGCAAAAGATTCCGCAAGGTTTCGGGGGGCATTCCCTCCACTCCCAAAAGACCGTCTTTGGAATCTTTTTCCTTGCGTTTTTCTCGCCCGCGAATTTGCGGAATGTAGATCTGTTTCATATCGCCGTCCGCAAGATACCCTTTCAGTTTGTTGCGGATAAAAAAACCGGCGCGGTCGCTGTCGGTAATAATGACAAGTCCCCGTTCGGCACACAAACGGCACAAAAGTGCCTGCTTTTCACGGTCGTTGAAGATCGCAAAGCCGTCGGTCGTCAAGATCATGCCGTCGATCACCGCCGACAATTTTATCTTATCGTATTTTCCCTCGCACAAAACGACGCGCGAAATTTTGATTTTTTCGTTGTTTTTGTTTTTTTCCGTATGTTCCATACTTGCTCCCGACCGTTCGCGGTCAATCGAACGGCTTTTCGATTTCCCGTTTTTCGTTCATCGTAAATATGCCCGACGCCGAATAAAACGGTTCTTTTTTCAAAAGTTTGTCGCGGTAAAGTGCTCGCACCCGTGTGTTTTGCGGCAATCGACTCGGTGTACTTCTACCATCGGCACCGAAAATTCGCCACAAAAAACCGCTGTCGTAATCTTCGTATTCTTCGACAATCGAAAAATCGTCGCGAAACGACGCGATATTGCTTTTTCCCAAAGTCGAAGCATGGTCTTTCGCCAAAAGCCAGCTTTCGCAAACGAACGTAAGAGTCGACTTTCCGATACGCGGCGCAAAAAAATCGTACGCGGCGCGATACGACGAAAGGCGGGCGGCGGGCAAAAAATCGCAGGCGGCGGGAACGTGGATACGCAGCAAAATTTGATTTTCCGAAAGTCCATGCTTGTCGCCGAAGCTGTTGGAACACGCCTGATATTCCAGCTCGCCCAATCGAAACAGCTCGCCGCCCAAATATTTGGCGCACCAATAATAATCCCACAGTCCGATCTTTCCCGTCAAAGCTCTGTGTTTATGCGCCCAAAGAGCGATCGACGCAAGCGTTCGGTCGGATATTTCCCGTGAAACGTCTTGCTTTTGATGCAAAGCGCGCGTTTTTTCGGCAAGAGCGATATATGCGACAAGACAAAATTCTTCAAAATCCGCGCCATACGTTTCGGAACGTACACGCAACCGTTCGAAAAACGCTTTCGGTCGCAAGGTTTCTTCGTAATAGTACAAATTCGAAAGTTTCCGTTTCGGCTCACGCATCAAGAGCGAAAACAGTTCGTCGCAAATCGTTCGATCTTCGAAAAAGAACGAATACCGTTTCAAAAGCATTTCATGCGGCAGATCGTATTTTTCACAATATTCGCAAAAAAATCGTTCGTTTGGCGCCGTCATACTTTCTCTCCCGTATTGATTTTTTCCCGATTTTTTGGTATACTGTTACAAAGAGCGTTTTGCAAACGCAAATTTCGTTCGAGTACGGCACGTCCGCGCCAACTGTATGCGCGCCGCAAAAACTCCTCGTCGGGCATTTCGCGCAAAACGGTTTCGGTCAACAGCGGTGTCCGTTCGGTTCGGAAAAATTCGATAGGCGTCGGAGCGACTCCGCGATTATGCGGACAGACCTCCTGACAAACGTCACAACCCCAACAAAGCATATGCCCCGCCACGGCTTTTTCCTGTTCTTCGGTCAGCCTTTTCGACTGGGTAAGCCCCGAAAGGCAGTTCGTAAAATCACCGCTTTCAAGACTGCCCGACGGACACGCCGCCAAACACTTTCCGCACCCGATACAAGCGTTTCGCTCGGTTTTTTCGCCACCGCGAAGCGAAAGGACTTGTTCGGTAAAGACAGCGCCGATAAAGATATAACTGCCGTATTTTTCGTTGATGACAAGATGGTTTTTCCCGCGAAAGCCCAATCCGAGAAGGATTGCCGCATCGTGCTCGGCAATCGGTGACGTGTCGGCGGCGCAATAGGTCTTGTCGGCACAGCCGTTTTCCGAAAGAAAGCGCGCAAGGCGTTCGGAAAAATCGCGTATATACGCATGGTAATCGCGCGGCACGGCATAGCGCGACAC
>CAYNXA010000147.1:0-5362 GCA_964401015.1 uncultured Oscillospiraceae bacterium | reverse complement strand
GTTTTTTTATTGTTAAATTTTTATGTCTGAAAGCGGATGTGATGAATTATCATTGTATCCGCTTTTTTATTTTCCGCCTTTTTCTCCCCTCGGAGATTAAGTATAAATATTTTTTTGAAAGGACTGATGATAAATATGATTCGGAGTAATGACATACAAAAGGAAAACACAAATCAGGAGGTAAACTATTGCGGCGATGAGAGAGATAACGAACTGAAAGAAATCTTTGCTCGGCTCAAGCCTACAATTTTCTGCATTCACGGAAACCATGAGATGCGTCCGCACACCATTCCTACATACAAGACAAAGGAATGGAACGGTGGCGCTGTATTGGTATTCGGACAATATTGAAGATATTTATCCCCCGATGCCGTCGGCAAACGAGCGGGAACTCCTTTGAATCACCTGTACAGACTATTTGATTTTCATACAATTCAAAGCCCCGAAAGGTTCTGCCTTCGGGGTTTATTTGTTCTTTTTTCCCGTTGCCGATTGCAGTCTGCGTAAATTTCGTTTTCCCGGTATTTGCGGTTGAAATTTTCGGAAGAGTATGGTATAATACAGGCAGAAAACCTTGCTGCGCAAGCTTTTGCGGCTACGCCGCCGTAAATCCCACGGAACGACACACAGGTCGTTCCCTACAAAGGAGCAAAGCGGCACCAAGGTGCGTTTTGGTTCCCGCCGCCGTAAACCCTCACGTTGTAGGGGCGGATAGTATCCGCCCGTTCGTAAAAACCCGCGTCAGCGCAAATTTCAAGAATCCCTCCACCACGCTTCGCGTGGTCCCCCAAAGCAACTTGTTGCTTATCCTTAGGCAAGGGGGGCTGGATATAGGGAACGGGGTGCGCACGAAATTTATGGCGGCATAAACCCCACCGCAACCGGCGAAATCCACATCCGAATTTCGAATTCCGAATTCCTAATTTCGAATTTCCAATTTCCCTTTCCATTATTATCCGTTATCAACTCTAAAAAAAGGAGCTTTCAAAATGGCAACCGTTACTTATCAAACAAAGGGCACGTGTTCACGTGCCATCTCGGTGGAAACCGACGGCGATCGTATCAAGCACGTTGAATTTGTCGGCGGCTGTTCGGGCAACACACAAGGCGTTGCGCGACTGGTTGAGGGCATGACTGTCGACGAAGCAATCCATCGTCTTTCGGGCATCAAATGCGGCATGAAATCGACTTCCTGTCCCGACCAATTGGCACAAGCTTTGAAAACGATCGAATCGTGACCATCAAAGCATGACGAACACAAACGATATTTATTTTAGGAAGGATACTGAAAATTATGGCAAAAAATGACAAAAAAGCGGTGGAACAAATCACCGCGCGCGATGTGGATTTTGCGCAATGGTATACCGACATTGTAAAAAATGCCGATCTTGCCGATTATTCGGGCGTAAAAGGTTGTATGATCATTCGTCCGTACGGCTATGCGATCTGGGAAAACATTCAGCGTATCATGGATACCCGTTTCAAAGAATTGGGACATGAAAACGTATATATGCCGATGTTTATTCCCGAAAGCTTGCTTCAGCGCGAAAAAGACCATGTGGAAGGTTTTGCGCCCGAAGTGGCATGGGTTACACAAGGCGGTAACGAAGAATTGACCGAACGTCTTTGTGTTCGTCCGACTTCCGAAACCCTTTTCTGTGAGCATTATGCGAATATCATTCATTCGTATCGCGATCTGCCGAAACTGTATAATCAATGGTGTTCGGTCGTTCGTTGGGAAAAAACGACTCGTCCGTTCTTGCGTACGCGCGAATTTTTGTGGCAAGAGGGTCATACTATGCATGCGACCGCCGAAGAAGCCATCGAAGAAACACTTCGTATGCTCAATGTGTATGCCGATGTGTGTGAAACCGAACTTGCCATGCCGGTCGTAAAGGGACCGAAAACGCCGTCGGATAAATTTGCGGGTGCCGAGGATACTTATGCCATCGAAGCCCTGATGCACGACGGAAAAGCCTTGCAAGCGGGTACCAGCCATTATTTCGGTGACGGCTTTGCAAAAGCGTTCAACATTACGTATAAATCCAAAGACAACCGCGACGAATATCCGCACCAGACTTCGTGGGGTACAACGACACGCCTGATCGGTGCCATTATCATGACACACGGTGATGACAACGGTTTGCGTTTGCCGCCGGCTGTCGCACCGATTCAAGCGGTTATCGTTCCCGTTGCACAGCACAAAGAGGGCGTTCTCGAAAAAGCCGATGAATTGTATCAAAAGCTGAAAGCACACGGCTTACGCGTGAAATTGGACGACAGCGACAACAGCCCCGGATGGAAATTCGCCGAATATGAAATGAAAGGTGTGCCGCTTCGTATCGAGATCGGTCCGAAAGATATCGAAAACAATCAGTGTGTCATCGTGACCCGTCACAACGGCGAAAAATCGTTCGTTTCGCTCGGCGACGATGGGCTTGAAAGTTTTGCCGCAACCGTTGTCGAAAAGCTCGAAGAAGTACGCAAAGGGCTCTATGACATCGCATTCGAAAACCGTGCGCGTCATACCTACGATTGCACATCGATCGAAGAAATCAACAAAGCGCTCGAAGAAAAGGGCGACGGTTTTGTACGCGCCATGTGGTGCGGCGACGAAGCTTGCGAAGATAAAGTGAAAGAACTTACCGGCGTCGGCTCGCGTTGTATTCCGTTCGATCAGGAACGCCTCTCGGAAACGTGTGTTTGCTGCGGCAAGCCCGCCAAACAGCTCGTATATTGGGGTAAGGCGTATTAAAATCTTGCGCATTTGTAAAATGCGGAGCGACGTGTGAAGTGTGAAATTTCGCCGATTGCGATGAAATTTTTGTCGGCGTAAATTTTGTGCGTGCCCCGCAGGGGCGGGAACGCCCACCGCAGGTGCTCCCTTGCCTAAAGGAAAATCAACAAGTTGCTTTGGGGGACCGTGCCAAAGGCACGGTGGAGGGATTCCGAAATTCACGCCCACGCAAACCAAAGCGCACTCACCTATACCTTACCGCATTTTCCATTTCCCATTCTCAATTCTCAATTTTTCGGAGGTGTCCCATGTCCTTTTACAGCACCCGCGACGCCGAGAAGCGTCATCCCGTCACGGCATCGTATGCCATCAAACAAGGTCTTTGCGATGACGGCGGTCTTTATATGCCCGACAGTTTGCCGCAGTATACCCCGGAACGGTTGCGCGAATTTTTGCCGATGAGTTATCCCGAACGGGCGGCGGCGATTCTTTCGGATTTTCTCGACGATTATACCTACGACGAACTGTATACCGCCGCCTGTGCCGCTTATTCCGACGAAAAATTTGCGGGCGGGGCGACCGATATTGCCGCCCTCGGCGACTGTCAGCGTGTTTTGGAATTGTGGCACGGTCCGACCTGTGCTTTCAAAGACATGGCACTTCAGATCATGCCCCACCTTTTGTCCCTTGCCTTGCGCAAAAACGGCGAAACCCGCACGGCGCTTATTTTGGTCGCCACATCGGGCGATACCGGCAAAGCGGCTCTGGAGGGCTATCGCGACGTTGACGGCGTGAAGATCACGGTTTTCTATCCCGAAGACGGTGTGAGCACGATCCAAAAACTTCAAATGGCGTCGCAGTCGGGCGAAAACGTCTCGGTTTGTGCCATTCGCGGTAATTTTGACGATGCGCAAAGCGGCGTCAAAAAAATCTTTTCGGACAAAGCCTTTGCCGAAGAACTGGATAAAAAAGGTCTCTTTTTGTCAAGTGCCAATTCGATCAACTGGGGACGTCTCGCGCCGCAGATCGTCTATTACATTTCCGCCTATTGCGACTTGGTAAACGGCGGCGATATCGCTTTCGGCGACCCGATCGACATCACCGTGCCGACCGGCAATTTCGGCAATATTTTCGCCGCCTATCTTGCCAAACGGGCGGGCTTGCCTTTCGAACGCTTGTTGTGCGCGTCCAATCGCAACAACGTTTTGACCGACTTTTTGAAAACGGGGCTTTACGATCGCAACCGCGCCTTTTACACGACCACTTCGCCGTCGATGGATATTTTGATCTCGTCCAATCTCGAACGACTCTTGTATACGGTGGGCGGTGCCGAAAAATGCAAACAATATATGAAAGAACTTGCCGAAACCGGTCGCTACCAAATCGACGCCGACCTTCTTTCCGAGATCCAAAAGACCTTTGCGGCGGATTTCTGTACCGAAGATCAAACCGCCGAAACCATTCGGTATACCTTCGACACCTATTCGTATTTGATCGATACCCATACGGCGTGTGCGCTTTATGCGTCGTATCGTGCCGAAGCCGAAAACAAAAAGAGCGGACGCGATGTGAAGATCTTGACCGCCTCGACCGCCTCGCCCTATAAATTCGCCGCCGACGTATTGCGCGCGCTCCATATCGAACCGAAAACCGACGGAACCGATCTGTTCGACGAATTGTGTACTAAGACCGGCTGTCCCGTTCCCGCACCGCTTGCCGCGCTCAAAAATGCCGCCGTGCGCTTTTCCGACGTATGCGAAAAAGATGCCGACGATATGAAACGGCATTGTGTGGGGGATTGACGTTTTTATGAAATATCAACCGAAGCCCTTGACCGTTTTGCTTGCCGCCGCGGGCGGCGGGAGTCGTATGGGGGGCGTTTACAAGCCTCTTTTGAAATTAAACGGACGGCATACGATCTTGTATTCACTCGATGCGTTTATGCAATGCGATTTTGTCGAACGGGTGGTCATTTCGGCTCGGCGGGAAGAATCTCTCTTGCTTCGCGACTTGTGTGCGCGCGAAAATTATCCGCGCGAAATTCTCTTCACCGTCGGCGGCGAAACCCGCAACGAATCGATCGTTCTCGCTTTTCGCGAAGCGTTCGAAAATCGTCCGAGAACCCGTTTTACGGCAACACACGACGCGGCGCGACCGCTGATTCGCGTCGAAGATATTGTCCGCACATATGAAACGGCGTGTCGCTACGGAAATGCGGTTTGTGCGACGAAAGCACGCGATACAAGCGTTCTTTCCGACGAAAAAAATTTGATCGATTCGCATATCGACCGTTCGCATCTTTGGCAAGTACAAACGCCGCAAATTTTCGACACCGATATGCTCGAAACGGCACTTGCTTTGGGGATAAAAGACGGAGTCGACGCCACCGACGAAACCACCCTTGTCCGTCGGGCGGGCTTTCTCGTCAAACTTTCCGAATCGAATACGTCCAATTTGAAATTGACTTATCCCGAAGATGTTGCCGTTGCCGAAACGATCTTGAAACTGCACACCTTGCGGTGAGCCTTCCCGCGCCTTATTTAGCCTTCCTTGCCTCCCTTGCCTAAAGGGGGAGGTGGCACGGCGAAGCCGTGACGGAGGGATTCCGAAATTTGTGCCAACGCA
>CAYNXA010000146.1:0-5417 GCA_964401015.1 uncultured Oscillospiraceae bacterium | reverse complement strand
TGTTAAGTTTTTAACATGACTGTATTATACGCCGTTTTTTTCGAAATGTCAATACGTTTTATGAGAATATTTACTGTAAATTTGCGATTTTTTTGGCGATTTTTCATAACAAACGTAAAAAGCGGAAAAGAAAAGAAAAAGTCCCGCAAAAGTAAAAAACGGGTTGCGCGGCGGCGGGGATTGTGTTATAATATACGCAGAAAGCTCACTGCGTGAGCTTTTGCGGCTACGCCGCCGTGTGCTTCGCACACCTGCGTTATTGACGGCTTCGCAAAAATGCCCTTGCGAGCAAGCATTTTTGCTCATGGCATAATATAAAATGGAAGTTTTACGAAAAACCGAAAGGGCGAAAGGGTTGAGAAAGGAACTTGTTTTGCATGAACGAAAAAGTACTGTTTTACATTGAATCGCATTGGGACGAATGCGTTAAACAAAACCGCGAGGATGACGGCACCTTGATCGGTATGCCGTATCCTTATACCGTTCCCGCCGTGGGGCATTTCGACGAAATGTACTATTGGGACACCTATTTTACCAACGTCGGGCTGATTTTGTCGGGGCGCGTTTATCAGGCGAAATACAATGTGGATAATATGCTGTATCTGATTGCCCGCTTCGGGCACGTCTTAAACGGCAACCGAACCTATTATCTGTCGCGTTCGCAACCGCCGTATCTTTCGATGATGGTGCGCGACGTGTATGAAACGTTGGGCGACAAAGCATGGCTTGCGGGCGCTTACCGCGGACTTGCGAACGAATATACGTTTTGGCAAGAAAAGCGCATGACTCCTTGCGGACTGAATCAATACAGCGACAACAGCGAAACCGACTATCTGGAAGAAATTGCGCACGATTACGGAAAGAGAATCGGCTATATGCCCGACAGAAGTCTGCGTGAAATAGGGCTTCACTATCTTTCGGTTGCCGAAAGCGGTTGGGATATCAACACCCGTTTCGGCTTCGAAGCCGAACAGTATGTGCAGGTCGATCTCAATTGTCTTTTGTATCGATTGGAAAAGAATATGGCATATTTTTCGAACGAACTCGGCTACGGTGAGAGCGAATTGTGGGAAAAGCGCGCCGCCGAACGAAAAGCGAAAATGCTTGCTCTTATGACCGATGAAAACGGACTTTTGCTCGATTACAGTTTCGTGACGAAAACGCTCAGCGATACTTTCTCGGCAAATTCGTATATGCCCCTTTTCGTCGGACTTGCCGACGATATGCAGGCGCGGGCACTGGTAAAGGCACTTCCCCGAATCGAAGCCGAATACGGCATTCTCGCAACCGAAAAAAATACCCGCCCCGGCAGTTATCAATGGGGAACGCCAAACGGTTGGCCCTGTATGCAACAAGTGGTTTTCGACGGGCTTTCGGCTTACGGCTATACGAAAGACGCGCGCCGCATTGCGCAAAAATACGTCGATTTGTGTGAAAACTGTTTGGAAAAAACCGGAAAACTTTGGGAAAAGTACAACGTCGTCGAGGGGAACGTTCTTGTGACCGACGAATACAAAATGCCCGCCATGATGGGTTGGACGGCGGGCGTATACCTTGCCGCGGGGCGGTTGCTTTCGGCAAGATAAAATGCGTTCGTGCCGCATGGGCAAAATAAGCGCGGCATACAATATAAAAACGGAAAAGTCGCTTTGCGACTTTCGGAAAGCGGGATATTTTTGGAACTGGAGCTTTACGGAGAAAAACTGAATATCCATTATATCGACGAGGGAGCGGGCGACGCGATCCTTTTGCTTCACGGCTGGGGAGCGCGCGGGGAAACCTATCGCTGTATCATCGATATGTTGACGCCGTATTTTCGTGTGATCGCGCCCGATATGCCGGGGTTCGGCGCATCCGACGAACCGTCGTTTGCCTACGATTCCGAACATTACGCGGGCTTTGTCAAGGCGTTTTTGCAAAAGCTCGGCATCGAATCGGCAAGCCTTATCGGTCACTCTCACGGCGGTCGCACGGCGCTTTTCTTTGCCGCCGATGAAGAACGTACGGTGCTTATTCCGAAAATGGTGCTTTTCGACAGTGCGGGACTTATTCGCAAAAAGGGCCTGAAGCAAAAATGGAAGATCTTCCGATACAAGGTTGCAAAAAAAGTATGCGGAAATGCGCTCATGAAGCGCATTTCGCCCGATCTTCTCGAAAATATGCGAAAAAAGAACGGCTCTGCCGATTATGCCGCCGCTTCGCCGATTATGCGACAAAGTATGGTGAAAGTCATCCATGAAAGCGTGCGTTCACGCCTTTCGCAAATAAAAGTCCCCACCCTTCTTATCTGGGGCGAGGAAGATACCGATACGCCTCTTTCGCACGCGTATATATTGCAAAAAGAACTGCCCGATTGCGGGCTTGTGAAAATTCCGTCGGGCAATCATTTTTCGTTTTTGTCCGATCCGTTGCTTGTGCGTCGGGTATTGTATTCCTTTTTCGATATCATCGAGTGAACATACCGAATAAAAATTTTGTCGGGAGCTTTTTTCTATGCCGCTGGTCTTGAATTGGACGTATTGTCTGTCTGCGCTGTTCGGGTTGATTCTTATGTACACGAATCGTGTGCATATGTTTCAGCTGAATGCGTATAAGTACATTTTTCATAAAGATTGGATGCGAAAAAATATCGTATCCTTGTCGATAAAGGCACTCTTGCCGATTTTGTCGGCGGTGCTGTTTTGTCTGCCGTTTGCGGCAACAAAGATCCTTGCCGTTTTGTGCAACATTGCTTTCGGGCTTTTGCATTTGCCGAAAAAGGCAAAAAAACCGCTTGTTTTCACCGCGCGGGTAAAACGCTTGTATGCGACGGCGGGGGTTCTTTTTGCCATAAACCTTATTGCCGTTCGGTACGAAATTCCCGTATGCCAGGTGCCGCTTGTGCTCGGCTCGTATTTTATGTTGCTTTGCAATCTTATAAACCGCCCCGCCGAACAGGCGGTTCGGCGGCATTATATCAACCAAGCGAAAAAGAAGATCGCCGATCTGCCGAATCTCACGGTGATCGGAATTACGGGCAGTTACGGCAAGACCGGTACGAAATACATATTGGAGCGGCTTCTTTCGCAAAAATACAACGTGCTCATGACGCCCGCCAGTTACAACACCACCATGGGCGTTGTCAAAGTGATTCGTGAAAATCTGACGGCGGCGCACGATATTTTCATTTGCGAAATGGGTGCACGCAATCGCGGCGAAATTCGAGAAATTTGCGATATCGTTCACCCGCGTTACGGCATTATCACGTCAATCGGTCCGTGCCATTTGGAAACGTTCGGCAGTATCGAAAATGTGATTCGGACAAAATTCGAATTGTGCGACGCTTTGCCCGACGACGGGATTCTTTTCTTAAACAACGATAACGAATATTTGGCGAAAAAGACCGATATTCCCCGCAAGGTCGTGCGTTACGGCTTGAATCGTGACGGTGCCGATTATGTCGCCGACATCTTGTCGCTCGGCGAACACGGCACGTCGTTTTGTGTGCAATCGCCCGACGGCGAACGGTTTGAACTGCAAACCAAGCTTCTTGGTGCTCATAATATCGTCAATGTGTTGGGATGTGTGGCGCTGGCGCACACGCTCGGCGTCGACGTTCCGTCGCTTCTTCTCGGTGCCGGTCGTATCGAAGGAGTGCCCCACCGGTTATCGCTTATTCGCGGTGACGGTTATGTTATTATCGACGATGCTTTTAATTCCAATCCGGCGGGTGCAAAAGCGGCGTTGGATGTGCTTGCGCGCTTTGAGGGCGAAAGGATTTTGATCACGCCCGGCATGATCGAACTGGGAGAGCAAGAAAACGATCGCAACCGAGAATTTGGGCGGCAGGCGGCAAGCGTTTGTGACCGAATCTTTCTCATCGGCGAAAAGCAAACCGAATATATTCGAAAAGGTATCGAGGAAAGCGGATTTCCTCCCGAATCGGTGCGTGTCTTTCCCGATGTGACCCAAGCGATCCGTACCGCTCAAACGACAGGTGTCGGTCGGCGGGTGATCCTCTTGGAAAACGATTTGCCCGATAATTTTTGATGAAAATAGCGCGATATTTTCGCGCGTGGTACGGCAACGCGATGGCGCGCCGCAACAAAGTAAGGAGAATACGACTATGGCATTGAAAATGAAGATCGCCGTTTTGTTCGGCGGAAAAAGTGTGGAACATGAAGTTTCGATTATTTCGGGACTTCAGGCATACGGCAATCTCAATCGCGAAAAATACGACCCTGTCGCCGTATATATCAACAAAAAAGGTGAAATGTACGTCGGCGAAAAAATCGACAAGATCGAATCGTATCGCGGCGACATCGATGCCTTGTGTGCACAAAGTACGCGCGTAAATTTCATAAACGACAGCGGAAAAGTGTGTTTGGTACGCTATCCCGCCAAACACTTCGGCAACAACACGGTTGCCGTTATCGATGCGGCATTGCCCGTTGTTCACGGTACCAACGTAGAGGACGGCAACCTTTCGGGTTACCTTCATTCGGTGTCGTGTCCCTATGTCGGCTGTGACGTTTTGTCGGCGGCTTTGGGAATGGATAAATACGCCGCCAAGATCCTTATGAAAGCGGCGGGCGTTCCCGTTTTGGATTGCGTGACGGCGAGCCGCCGCGACTATGCGTTGAACGCAACGGCGATTTTGGAAAAAATCGAAGCGCAGACCCGCTATCCGGTGATCGTAAAACCCGTCAACCTCGGTTCGAGCGTCGGTATCAAGAAAGCGAAAGACCGCGATTCTTTGTCGGACGCCGTGGAATATGCGTTTCAGTTTGCCGATCGGGTGTTGGTCGAAAATGCCGTGGAAAATCTGCGCGAGATCAATTGCTCGGTATTGGGCGATAAAGACGGCGTTCGCGCGTCGGAATGCGAAGAACCGATCGGTCATGACGAGATTTTAAGTTATGCCGACAAATATACAAGCGGCGGTTCGAAAAGCGGCTCCAAAAGCGCGGGGATGGCGGATACAAAACGTCGGCTTCCCGCACCGATCACCGACGAACAAAAGAAAACCGTTCAAAAATACGCCTGTGAGGCGTTTTGCGCGCTCGGTTGCAGTGGCGTGGCACGTGTTGACTTTTTGTTGGACGGCGAAAGCGGCGAGCTTTTCCTAAACGAGATCAATACGATTCCCGGCTCTTTGTCGTTTTATCTTTGGGAGGCGACGGGACTTCCGTTTTCCGACTTGTTGGATGAATTGATTCGGCTGGCACTCAAGCGGGAACGGGAAGAAAAAGAAATTCATTATTCGTTCGATACCAACATTCTTTCGGGCGTGTCGCTCGGCGGGAGCAAAGGGAAGGCATAAGTAAGGAAAGAAATTTCCCGCTTTGAAAAGCGGGGATGTTGTTGCTTTGGAAAAGCAACAGAAAACGCTACGTGTCACTTTTTTCTTTTATTTCCAAAAGAAAAAAGTAACCAAA